>JAUIAA010000142.1 GCA_030425715.1 Bacteroidia bacterium
TTGGAAAGCAGAAGATCCATTTATATTTTGTGCCTATCACCGAAACAAATATCCAAAAGTAAACGCGAATTTGGGTTTGAATCCCAACCAGATAAAAGGTCATGGAACAAAAAACGAATTTAAAATGTACCACGGAAGTGTGGTACCGGGTTTTCCGTACCCTCCTCATAGTGGTTTTGAAACAGTTAAGATTGCTGTAGAAGGTGTTATAGATCATTGCGATTCTTTGGGAGGTGCAGGAGGATTTATGAATGGAGATGTCAATGGATGACTGCGGGTAAAGGCATTCAACATTCAGAAATGTTCCCTTTGTTAAATACGGACGCTGTGGACAATCGGGCAACAAGCCCTTTTGTGATGGCACGCATGCATCTATGAAGTTTCAAGATGAATTACCCCAAGAACCTAAAGCCAAAGGAAAAGTTTGGTAATGAAAATTAAAAAATACTTAAAACTAAGTGATAACTGATTACAACAAAGAGCTGAAGCTGAGTTAAAAACAAGTAATTTTAAGCTAATTTAGAAACCTGTCTATCGGCAGATAGGTTCGGTTTTAATTTGCTAAATTAGTTGCAGAAACATGCAACAAACCATATACAAATACCATGTTATTTGCAAGGTAAAATCAGTCATTAAATGCAAAGCAGTATCAAAATATTAATAACATTTTTAGTACTAATACATTGGTACAATGTTCGTTCTCAAATAAATTCAATTCAAGAATCCTGCCTCACAAATAACAAATTTGATAACAGATACGCCTCCTATTCACCTGATGGTAAGAAAATATTATTCGAGTCCAATAGAAATGGTAATTGGAATATATATATAATGGATCCAAATGGTGAAAATCAACAAAGTCTTATTACAAGTAAGTATGCGGATAGAAGACCTAGTTGGCATCCTAATGGAAAAAAAATACTATTTGAATCAGAAAGAAGTGGTAAAATTGAATTGTACCTTCTTAATTTAAAAAACAAAAAAGTCAATAAGATTTCAAATCTTAAAAATGGCGAACCTATGTTTGGCAGCTTTTCACCGAATGGAAAATTCATAGCTATTGGATTAAAAGAAAGTGAAGACAAAAGCAATATCTTTTTATTAAATAAAAAGGGGAGGATAATCAAACCTTTAACAAATGGTGATACAAGGAGTACCTACCCAAGATGGTCAAAAAATGGAAAAGAAATAACTTATTTTTCTAGAAAAGAAACGAATAATAAAGATGATGAAATATATAAATTAAACATAGAAAACGGGCATGATGTTAGATTAACAAACTGGCCGAAACATAATTTTTGCCCATCATGGTCATATGATGGTAACAAAATAGCATATGTAACATCTATGGAAGGAACAAGACCAGAAATATATATTATGGATTCAAATGGCGAAAATCAAACAAGAATTACAGCAAACAATGATGGAGATACGCTCCCAAGTTGGCATCCCCATAAAGAAGATAAGTTATTAATTACTGGTTTTAGGAATGGGAGTTATCAAATATGTGAATTGAAATTGAACAAAAAATAAACCCAGCCAACAACAAAGAAAAGCCTATATAAACAAATTGTGGGGATAATATGGGGATATAGTTCAAATAAAAAATCGTAAAAGACTTATTTAAAAGTAATTACGGTTTTAAAAAGCGGAGAAAAAAGGGATTTTGTTCCAACATCCCTCATCCCAACACCTTACAATAAAGCTCAAAATTGCTAAAGCAATTTTGGCCTTTTTTATTTCAATCTATTTATAAGAATTGTATTCTTTACATTCCTTAAAACAAAAAAGCCCAATTTCATTTCTGAAATTGAGCTTTGCTCTAAGCGGAGAAAGAGGGATTCGAACCCCCGGACCTGTTACAGTCAACAGTTTTCAAGACTGCCGCATTCGACCACTCTGCCATTTCTCCAGTGGTATGCATTTTGGAGGCGGTTTTGCCGCATCGACCTCCCGATAGCTATCGGGACTGCCATTTCTCCTTGAGTGCCTCATCAGGTATTCCCTGAATGCGGGTGCAAATATAGTACCCTTTTTTGTTTTCTAAAACATTTTTATACTTTTTTTTATGGTATTATTTGCCCTTGAATTCGCTACTAATAATCAATATTTTAAAGGTTATTGCTCCCACTTCAAATTCAATTTATATGGCGCAATCAACAATTTTATGTATTTTCACCAACATATTTACCAAGTATGATTATAGCACAAAACCTACATAAAAAATACGGAGATTTAGAAGTATTAAAGGGAGTTAACTTACATATTAAAAAAAGTGAAATAGTTGCTATTGTGGGCCCTAGTGGTGCCGGGAAAACAACGCTATTGCAAATATTAGGAACACTAGACAAGCCTTCCGTTGCGGATAGTTTAGTAATCAATAACCAGACCATTACTGGACTTAAAGATAAATCCCTTTCTAAATTTAGAAACAAACATATTGGGTTTATTTTTCAATTTCATCAATTATTGCCTGAATTTTCTGCCATTGAAAATGTGTGTATTCCAGCTTTTATCGCAAATAAACCAAAACAAGAAACCATCAATCGAGCCAAAGAATTATTAGCTTTTTTAGGATTAGCAAATCGATTTGAGCACAAACCAAGTGAACTTTCGGGAGGAGAACAACAAAGAGTTGCCATCGCCAGAGCTTTAATTAACAAACCTGATGTAATTTTTGCAGATGAACCCAGTGGAAATCTAGATTCGAAAGCATCTAAAAGTTTGCATGAATTATTTTTTACTTTACGAGATCAGTTTCAACAAACCTTTGTTATCGTAACACATAATGAAGAATTGGCAAATATGGCTGATAGAAAGTTAGAAATGAAAGATGGTGTTATTGTTTAAAAAATTGTAATATGACCATTGGTATCATCAGTGCAATGCCTGAAGAAATTTATGCCTTCACACCTTATCTTCAAAAAACAAAATCGACTACAAAAGGTATGCGTACCTATGTACAAGGCGAATTGTTTGGGAAAAATGTTGTTATGGTATTTTCGCGTTGGGGTAAGGTGGCTGCCGCAACCACGGTAACACAACTTATTAACGATTTTGTAGTGGATGAAATTATTTTTACAGGTGTTGCTGGAGCAATAACCAACAACCTTAATATTGGCGATATTGTTATTGGGAAAAAATTATACCAACACGATATGGATGCCTCCCCTATTCTTCCTAAATATGAAATTCCTTTGTTAAAAAAATCCTTTTTTGAAACCGACGAAAAACGAAGATTGAAAATGGAAAAAGCTGTTAAATCTTTTTTACAAGAATTTAATCTGCATATAAATTCAAATTCTGCAAAGGAATTTAAGATTACGAAACCAAGCTATTTTGTTGGTGATATTGCAAGTGGAGATGAGTTTATCAACCAAAGCACTAGAGCCAAGCAAATTAAAATAGACTTACCAGATGTTATGGCTGTAGAAATGGAAGGAGCGGCAGTTGCTCAGGTTTGTTATGAGTATTGTATTCCTTTTTCTATAATTAGAACCATTTCTGATAACGCCAATGATAATGCTTTTATAGATTTTCCTGCTTTTATTAAAAATATCGCCTCCTATTATGCCTTTGGAATTATAAAATATTATTTGGCTTAAACAAGCAAAAAAAAAGCTTAATGAAAAATCATAAAGCCTTTATTATGTATGCATCCTATTTATTTAGTTCGTAAATAGTGGTTTATCTTGCATTAAATCATTCACTTTTTGCGCTACACTTTCCAAAATTTCTTCATTCTCAAAGTTTTGGATTACCTCATCAATTAAATCTACTATCGTTTGCATATCCTTCTCTTTTAAGCCTCTAGTGGTAACTGCGGCTGCACCAACTCGAATACCTGATGTTACAAATGGAGATTTATCATCAAAAGGTACCATGTTTTTGTTAACCGTAATATCTGCTTTTACCAAAGCGTTCTCTGCTTCTTTTCCTGTGATATTTTTATTTCTTAAATCAATCAGCATCATATGGTTATCTGTCCCGCCAGAAATTAAATGGTAATCTTTGGCTACCAAGGCGGCCGCCATTGCAGCTGCATTCTTTTTTACTTGAATTTGATAATGTAAAAACTCATCGGTTAAAGCTTCACCAAAAGCTACTGCTTTTGCTGCAATAATATGCTCTAATGGTCCACCTTGCATTCCTGGAAAAACCGCCGAGTTTAATAAAGTACTCATCATTTTTATAGTACCCTTTGGTGTTTTTTCCCCGAAAGGGTTTTCAAAATCTTTACCCATCATAATAATTCCACCTCTTGGGCCTCTTAATGTTTTATGTGTGGTAGTGGTAACTATATGGCAATGTGGCATTGGGTCGTTTAGTATTCCTTTGGCAATTAACCCTGAAGGGTGAGATATATCTGCCAATAAAATGGCGCCAACACTATCGGCTATTGCTCTAAATCTTTTAAAATTTATATCTCTAGAATATGCCGATGCTCCTGCAATGATCAATCGCGGCTTTACTTGATTGGCTGTTTCTTGAATTTTATCATAGTTTAAAACTCCTGTTTCTTTTTCAACACCATAAAAAGCAGTTTTATACAATTTACCAGAAAAATTAACTGGAGATCCGTGTGTTAGGTGTCCTCCATGCGATAAATCAAAACCTAAAATGGTATCTCCAGGCTTTAAAACCGCTTGGTAAGCTGCGGCATTTGCCTGAGAACCAGAATGTGGTTGTACATTTACATAAGCAGCACCAAACAATTCTTTTGCTCTATCAATTGCAATTTGTTCTACTACATCTACCACTTCACAGCCACCATAATAACGTTTACCTGGATATCCTTCTGCGTATTTGTTGGTCAATACCGATCCGGCAGCTTCCATAACTTGTTCGCTTACATAATTTTCTGAAGCTATCAATTCTAAACCATTGGTTTGTCTTTCCTTTTCTTCTTGAATTAAATCAAAAATTGCTTGATCTCTTTGCATGAATTATAAATGTTTAGTTTCTGTTAAATTCGAACCAAAAATAGTAAATTCATTTTTCTTATGGCAAGAATCTTATATATTTGAACCAATTATTTTTTCACTTTTAAGTGATACGAATAACATTATAGTAAAACAACTAAACAATATGAAAATAACAGCAAATGATCCTTCAAGAAAGTCTTGGTTAAAGGTAGAAGAAAACTCTGATTTTCCTATTCAAAATATACCCTTTGGCGTTTTTCTTACCAAAGATGATATTACAACTATCGGTACCAGAATTGGTAATTATGCCATAGATTTAGCAGCATTGCATCAGCTAGGGTATTTTAAAGGAATTCCCCTTACGGATGATATGTTTATGCAAGATACTTTAAACGATTTTATTTCAGATGGTAGAACTACTTGGCGTCTAGTAAGGAATAGAATTGCAGATATTTTTGACGAAAATAATCCAGCTTTAAAAGATCATAAAAAGCACAGAAAAGAAATCATTTTTAAAATGAAAGAGGTAGAAATGCTTTTACCAATAGCTATTGGAGATTACACCGATTTCTATTCTAGTAAAGAGCATGCTACCAATGTAGGCACTATGTTTAGAGATCCAGATAATGCATTGATGCCAAACTGGTTACATATTCCTGTTGGCTATCATGGAAGATCTTCTAGTATTGTAGTTTCTGGAACAAAAATTAGAAGACCAAAAGGACAAACTTTACCAAAAGGAGCGGACAAGCCTGTATTTGGTCCTTCCAAAGCAATTGATTTTGAAGTAGAAATGGGCTTTATTACCACCGATGCTAATGATTTAGGAAAACCAATTGCTGTAAATGAAACGGAAGAGCATATTTTTGGAATGGTATTGTTAAACGACTGGAGTGCAAGAGATATCCAAAAATGGGAATACGTTCCGTTAGGGCCATTCTTGGCAAAAAACTTTGCCTCGACCATTTCTCCTTGGATTGTTACTATGGATGCTTTAGCCCCTTTTAAGGTAGATGCACCTAAACAAGACCCTCAACCGTTGGAATATTTACAA
>JAUIAA010000143.1 GCA_030425715.1 Bacteroidia bacterium
TCCATCTGCGTTTAAAGTATATACTCCAATAATATTCTGTATACTTTCTTCACTTTTGTAATTTGTAGTGTGCATAATTTTTCCACCCTCTGGTGTTACTACTAAAGCATCTCTGTCATCTGTAAAGCTTCCCAAATATCCAAACGGAACTTTTTGACTAGTACATTCTAACCAGATTGTATCTTTTGCTGTTGGAACCATTAAAATGGCATGGTTACCTTGAATGGAAGCGAGTTCATTATCAATATCTCTTCTTCGCTTAGCATAAATTATAGAATAATAGGATGGTACATTCGCAGCTTTAAGTAAAGCATGGGTGTAATTGGTAAGTGCCTTACAATCACCATAACCTAATTCTTCCACCTCACTTGCAAGCATTGGTTTCCAACCACCAATACCAATTTGAATACTTATGTATCTTGTTTTATTTTGCATATACTCATATACTAGTTTGGCTTTTTTTATTGGATCGTTAATACCAGACACCAAATGCTCTATTTCTTTTTTTGTTGCTTCTGGTAATTCGCCTCTATCCACCAATAATTTGTCATACATCCATTTGCCAAATTCTTTCCAATTATTAGCCTCTCCATCAACTCCAGCCAAATGAAATTTATTGGCTGCAAACTTTACATGAGGAGCAAAAGTTAAAAAGGATGGACTATAAGATTCACTTTCAATTGCTTTTGCACTTTCTATTTGATAAGATATTCTTCTATCGGAAATATTTTTTGAAATAGTATAGTGGTCTAGATTTACTTCTTTAAACCTTACTTTAATATCGTTAGGAAATACAATGGTATAAGTATTTTTTACAGTGCTAGCATAGTAATAATCTATAGGTAACCATCTAGGAATAAAAGCAGTATTTGAAGTTGTATATTCATATTCGTATGCAATGGTGTATGGATAGCTTTTTGGAATATATTCGAAGTATTTCACCCTATTGTCGTTATATAAAGAAATTCCGTCTGCGGCTGATTCGTCTTTTAAATCACCAGATCTTATTTTTTCCATAACATTTCCAAAGGCGTCATATATTTTGGCAGAATATCCATTTATTTTAGTATGCTTATCATAGTATAAATAAACATGCCCATGATTGTTTCCTTCTTTGTTTAAAACGGTAACAGCAACTTTTTTCGATACGGTCATTTTTTTGAATGAACTCATTTCAATGTTGGTATCGTAATACCTAAAAACAGCATTGGCATTTTCTTGTAAACTATCGGGGATAGTTAACGCATTTATTGCGATATTTTGAGCGAAAAAGGGTAGGGATAAAAAAATAAAAATGAGAGGAATTAATTTGTTTTTCATGCAATAGGTTTAGTTCATTAATTTATATTTTATTTTTTGTATCTATTATTATGGTTACTGGACCATCATTTATCAATTCTACTTTCATATCCGCACCAAAAACCCCAGTGCCTACTTTTTTATTTAAAATAGACTCTAATTTTTGAATAAATTCTTCGTAAAGTGGGGTGGCAATTTTAGGTGGGGCAGCTTTTGTATAAGATGGACGATTGCCTTTTTTAGTGCTTGCCATTAAAGTAAATTGACTTACAACAATTGCATCACCACCTACATCTAATAGAGAGAGGTTCATTACATCTTGTTCGTCACCAAAAATTCTGAGATTGGCTATTTTATTACTTAGCCATTGTATATCTTCTGAAGTATCTTCTGGAGTAATTCCTAATAAAATTACCACGCCTGTAGCGATGCTACTTATAATTTCCCCCTTAACGGTAACCGAAGCCGATGAGGCTCGTTGAATCACTGCTTTCATTTATAGCTTTTAGTAATATTAATAATTTCAGGGGGCGAAATTTTATTATCACAAATAAACGAGAAAAATATAAAAAAATTATAAGCTTTTCAAAAATTACATATTTTTTTTGGCCTAAATATCAAAATTACTCACTCTAAAATGCTCGTCTTCCCCAGCTAGTAATTGTAAGTAACTTTTGTATCGAGAAGTAGCTATTTCACCTTTTTCTAAAGCAGTTTTTATGGCGCACTTGGGTTCGTTAACATGTAAGCAGTTGTTAAATTTACACTGATGTTTTAGTGCAAAAAATTCAGGAAAAAAATCACCTACTTCATTTTGTTCAAAGTCAACTACACCAAATCCTTTAATTCCAGGGGTGTCAATTAAGTAACTTTCAGGCTCGGTATCCATTACAAACATTTCTGCAAAGGTAGTGGTGTGCTGACCTTGTTTGTGTTGCACGGATATTTCAGCAGTTTTTAAATTTAAATTTGGTGCTAAAGCATTAATTAAAGTGGATTTTCCCACACCAGAATGACCAGAAAATAAGCTTACCTTACCTAGCATTAATTGCTTAACCTTTTCTATATTTTGATTTGTTGTTGCTGATATTTCTACACACTGGTAACCTATATTTTGATAGATATTTATAAGTTTTTCTTTTTCTAAATGTAATGCTTCATCATATGTATCAATTTTATTAAATAATAATATGGCTTTAATATGATATGCTTCGGCTGTAGCCAAAAAACGATCAATAAAAGGTGGGAATGTTGGGGGGTGATCTAAGGTTACTAATAAAAACGCCAAATCTATATTTGAAGCGATGATATGGGTTTGTTTAGAAAGGTTTACCGATTTTCTAACAATATAATTTTTACGATCATGAATATTGGTAATTACCCCGGTATTGGAGTTTTTTTCCAATTCAAAATCTACATGGTCGCCAACGGTAACAGGGTTGGTACTTTTAATGCCATCCATTCTAAATTTTCCACGAATTCTACATTTATACTGCTTATGGTTTTGGGTTCTAACCATATACCAGCTTCCTGTAGATTTAATTACCACTCCTGTCATAAATTGAAACCTAAATTTTAAAAGGTTTTCAAAATTAGAGAAATCCAATGGTATACAAAAGTTAGTAAACCATTAATTAAGTATTATTTTTTATATTTGGTATCCTAACCAATCCCCTTATCAGATGAAATTGATTAAAAGAATTTTTTTAGTACTTCTTATTTTAATTGTTGTAGGTGCTATTTATTTGGCAACCCTAGACGGAAAGTTTAATGTGGAACGATCCAGAGTGATACCTGCACAGCCAGAAGTTGTTTTTGATGAATTAAACGATTTTAGAAACTGGAAAGAATGGGGCCCATGGTACGAAATGGATTCTACCATTGTTGCAACTTATCCTAAAAATACAGTTGGCGTAGGAGCTTCTTATTCTTGGACGGATATGAAAGGTGGAGGTGCTATGAAAACCATCGCTATAGAAAAACCCAATAAGATTGATCAAGAAGTAACTTTCAATACGCCTATGGGCGATATGAAATCTAATATTGTTTGGCGTATGGAAAAAGTAGCAAAAGGAACAAAGGTTACTTGGGGAATGAAAGGAGAACTAGGTTTCTTTTACAGGATGGCAGCAAGTAGTATGGAAGAGGAAATTGGTCCGATGGAAGAACGCGGATTAGAACTTTTGGATAGTGTAATTCAAAATAAAATGAAAGTATTTAGTGTAAAATCTCATGGAATTATAGAATATAGCGGAGGGTATTATCTATACAATACTACTTCATCAAAAATTCAGGATATGAATGCTAAATTCCAGCCTATGATGCATAAAATTCAAAATTATGTAACTGCAAATAATATTAGAGTATCTGGTAGTCCATTTACCATTTATCATAAATTCGATCAAAATAATGGGACAACTATGTTTTCTGTTTGTTTCCCTATAACAGAAAAATTGATTACAAATAATAGTGATATTTTGGTAAACTATTTAAATAACGGAGCTTACTTAAAAACAATCTTAACAGGTAGCTACGACCATTCAAAAACAGCTTGGGAGAACGCTTATCAAGAAATAGAAGGAATGGTTGATTATGTGGCTGACGATAATGGAGAACCATTTGAAATTTACGTAAACAATCCCGAAAACACACCAAACCCTGCGAATTTGATTACTGAAATTTATATTCCTGTAAAAAAAGTGGAGGTTTTAAACTAGTTCGGCATGTTTAAAGCAACTGATTACATGGTCGTTTACCATACCAGTTGCTTGCATAAAAGCGTATACTATGGTCGAACCCACAAATTTAAAACCACGTTTTTTTAAATCTTTTGAAATGGTATCCGATAAAATAGTAAACGCAGGAACTTTTTTTGTTGTTTTCCAATGATTTTGAATAGGTTTGCCGTTTGAAAACTTCCAATAATAGTTCGAAAAAGAACCAAATTCTTTTTGTATTTCTTGAAATGCAATTGCATTACCTATGGCTGCTTTGATCTTTAATTTATTTCTTATAATTCCAGCATCATTTTGCAGCTCATTTTTCTTTTGTTCATCATATAAAGCAATTTTTTTGTAATCAAAATTGTCAAAAGCTTTTTTAAAGTTTTCTCGTTTTCGTAAAATAGTAATCCAACTTAAACCTGCCTGAAAAGATTCTAATAGTAAAAATTCAAAAAGTACATTATCATTATAAACAGGAACACCCCATTCTTTATCGTGGTAACTTATATATAATTCATCTTCACCACACCAGGCACATCGTTCTTTTTTCATGCTGTTAAAACTGTAGAGGTTTTAGTATAAACTATACCACGATCTTTAAGGTAGTTTACTACAAATTCAAAGCAATTTTTATGTTTTCCAACCAATTCAGGAGGGAAGATCCCTTTTTCGGTAAATAATTTATTGATAATTAAATGAGCAGCAGCTGTAGCAGTATAACCTGTAGTTCGAGCCATGGAAGAGGTTTTTGTTTTAGAGTTATATTCGTCATATAATTCATAAACAATTTTTTCTTTTTCATCATTTTGATTTAAACCTACTACTGTAATTTTCATTACTGTTATTTCTTCTTCTGTAGGTAGAAGTTTCCATTCGTTAAATAGTAATTTACTGGTAAAATCTAATGGAGAAATTTTATTACCGCCAACTTCTATGGGCGTTTCACTAAAAAAACCACTTTCTTTTAAAACTTTAATATACTCTACATGCCCAGGATAACGCAATGTTTTTTCTTTCATATTTGGTATATGAGGCATGGTATAAATTAAGGAACGCAGTCCGTCAGAATTAAAAGATTCTAGGCTTCCAACCTTTTCAAATTCAACCAATTCTACATCGGTAAGGGCTTCTCGAGTAATCATTTTACCATTTTCAACATAACGTGCTGGTCTGGTATATTCTTCAATAACATCAATAGGGGAGAATGGAGCTTTATAGTTAAAAGGCCATTTTTTTATTTTGGGCAATCCGCCAACTAAACATTCAAAATCAGTTACCTGTAACAATTCATTATAATAACCCAATATGATATTTCCCATTCCTGGAGCAACTCCACAATCTACTATAGCAGTTACATTTTTCTCTTTGGCCAAATTGTGTAATTCTAAAGCATTCTCAGGAAAGAACGAGATATCTACTACATTTTTTTCGGCATCAATAATATACTCTAAAGTTTGAAAACCTAAAAATCCAGGAACGGCACAGATTACCAAATCAAAAGGTTGTAATAGCTGTTGTAATTGTGGCTTGTTGGTAACATCAATTACTTCTGTTTTTAATGGAGGGCATTTTTCTTGAGCTGCATGCAATGCTGTTAGACTAAAATCAGAGATGGTAACCTGATGATTTTTAACCAAATCTATTGCCATGGCACTTCCTACCATACCCGCACCTAGCACAATTATATTTTGCATAGTTTTTCTTTTTTTAGGAGTATCAATGTACAAAATAAATTAAAGTATTTTTGAAGTGAATTTTGTTTTATGGAAAAATTAAAGGAAGAAATAATTATTACTTGTACTAAAATTGTAGCTGCTAAAAATAGTGTATTGCATGAGGTTTTTAATACACACCAAAATGCTTTGTTAAACGAGAACAAAAGCTCGGCAGGCGACAAGCATGAAACGGGTAGAGCAATGGTGCAATTAGAAATGGAAAAAGCAGCA
>JAUIAA010000144.1 GCA_030425715.1 Bacteroidia bacterium
ATCGTAAATTTCCCCTGATGGATTATAAGTTCTGTCTGTTTTTAAGGTTTCCGCATCTATACCATCCCAAGCTTGGTAAGTAATTTCATGTCCGCCAAATACCAAAGCTTTGATCAAGGTTTTTTCTGTAAAAAAGCTAGCAGAAAGAAACAGCGATTTTAAATCAGAAGAGGCTCTATCTATATAACCATCAGAAGCAATTTTAGAAACGCGACCTGCGAATTCTACTCCAAAATCATCTCCTTTATAAATTTTTCCTGTGCTAAACTCGGTATTGACTTTATAGGTATTATACGATCCTCCTGAGGTATTGATTTCCGCGAAAGCGTTATTAGCAATACCATTGGTAGACATGCTTAAACTTGCACCAAAAGCACCAGCTCCGTTTGTTGATGCTCCTACACCTCTTTGCAATTGTATACTTTGTGTAGAGCTTGCAAAATCAGGCATATTTACCCAAAAAACCCCATGCGATTCACTATCGTTTACCGGGATTCCATTAATGGTTACATTTACTCTGGTGGCATCACTACCACGTACTCTAATACCCGTATAACCTATCCCAGCACCAGCATCAGATGTAGTTACTACACTAGGCAAATAATTTAATAAAATAGGAATGTCTTGCCCTAAATTTCTTTGTTCAATTTCTTTTTTGGTAATATTGTTTTGGGTAAATGGGGCATCTTTATCTACCCTTGTTGCCTTTACCAAAACTTCATCTAGATTGATAGTGTCTTTGGTAATATTTATTTCTTTTTGTGCATAAGTTGTTACGGTAATACACCAAACCGTTAGTACCAATAGTAGTTTGTTTTTCATGGTTACTCCATTTGAGGAAAAAATTAATGCTACGAATAAAAAGGAGTAAAATTCGATATATAATAACATACCGACCCGAACAGTTTGTTCGAGTTGTTTCCCTTAGCAGCATTACCTGCTCAGGTTCAACGGGTGTAATCTCAGCCATTTCTAATTTAGAAAAAGCACCCCTTTTAAGATTGGTGCAAAAGTAGAAAAGATTATTTGAATAAAAACAGTTTTTATTCAAATTTTGGTTTTGAGCGTAATATTTTTTTTACTGATTTGATTTTCTTTTTTTGCATACGTTTTTCAATGCTCGATTTACTTGGTTTTGTTGCTTTTCGAGGCTTTTTTTGTTTCAAACCTTGTTTGATCAATACAAACAATTTGTCAATAACAAGCTCTTTGTTTTTATGCTGACTTCTACTCTCTTCACAAAAAAGTACCAGTTGACCTTCTTTGTTTACTCGATTTTTAAGTTTTACTTGCAATTGTTCTTTTTCTTCAGTAGTTAACCCAGCTGAGTTTTGTATATGAAAGAGGACAGAAACCTTAGAAGAAACTTTGTTTACATGTTGTCCTCCAGCACCGCTACTTCTACTTGCCTTAAATTCAAGCTCTTTTATGATGATTTCTTTTTGCAAACTATTTGGTTATTTGTTTTGAAAATCGATCTAAGTTTTGTTGGGAATTTATAATTTTATCAATGGCATGGGTAGCCAATTGCATTCTTGTTTTTACATCACCCTTTAACAAGATGTATGGGCGATTGTATTTTATTAATGCCTTTTCAAATGCTTTAAACATTTCTAAGCGTTGTTCTGGTCTATCTCTTAAATCGTCAGCCTCCCAAGGCGTATCAATATAGGTTAATAAATACAGATCGTATTGATTTTCTAATGCTGCTTTGTCTAAAATATCCTCTACATATCCACCATAATACTCTTCTGAATATACTTTTGTTTCCAACAAATCTGTATCACATATCAGCACTCTATCGGCTTTTTTTACCAATTTATTCTCTAGTTTTATTTGTCCGTAAGCTATAGGAATTAAATCGTCATGTTCGCAAGTTTTACGTTCATTGTTCCATTTTTTTTGTAGGTATTGCCTAGCATATTCGGGTACCCAAACCGTATTGTAATGGCGTGCCAAATGTTGAGAAAGTGTAGTTTTACCAGTAGATTCTGGCCCAAACAATACAACTTTTACAATGTTTGCGGGTTGCTGTTTAAGTGTTTTTTCCATGCTAAATAACCAAATATGGCAATAAATGTAAATCCTAAATATTGAAAACTGGTAAAGGCTAATCCTTTATAAAAGTACAACGGAACAGAAATAATATCTCCAATAATCCAATAAATCCAATTTTCTACCTTTCTTTTTGCCATCAACCACATTCCTACAAAAAATATAGCAGTGGTAATGGTATCTACATAAGCAGTCCAGCTTGTCCATTTGTCAAATATTTGATAAATGGCATAAACAAATATTATGGTGCTCAAAAATATAAAAATTGAAATTTGATGTTCATTTTTGGTGGTTTTACTAATGGGAGTTACATGGGTAGCGTCCACTTTTCTGGTCCAAATATACCAGCCATAAACACTCATGGCAAAATAATAACCATTAATCATCATATCGCCTAACAAACCCCATTTTAACAGCAAATAAACAAATATTGCAGTGCTTATCATTCCGGTAGGGAATACTAAGATATTGTTTTGTTTAGAGAACCAAACCGATAAAAACCCAAAAATAACGGCAGTTATTTCTAATGCAATATCTATGGGTTCGTAACTTGCGTATTGCTCAAAAATGAAATCAATAACTTGGGTCATGTTTACTTCTATCTTCAGTAATTATTTTTAAGCAAAAAACACAGTTTTTCTCTTCTAAAAGTGCAGCATGCATATTGCTATTTACAAACTCCATTACTTCCAAATATTCACCAAAAACTTGTGTGCTTATCCCATTTTCTTCCACGTGAAATTTAGAATTACGCAGTTTTTTGATAAATGCAATTATTGGGGTTTCAAAATCTTTATGTAATGGATACATGGATATGTCAACTGATACTTTCATGGTATAAAAAATTATTATTTAATTCAAATGCTGTTCCTATCACAACCACATCTGCACCGCTTTCATAGGCGTTTTGTAGTTGTTTTTTTGAACGAATTCCGCCGCCAACAATTATTGGAATAGGGATATGTTTACTTACTGTATTAATTATTTTTTCTTTTACAGGATAACTTGCACCACTACCCGCTTCTATATAAATTAATTGATTGCCCAAATAATTTCCCGCCACAGCGGTATTTACAATTTCATCTATATTGTTTTGAGAAATTGGGTTGGTTTTACTCACGCTTTGCACGGCCGTTTCTTTACCGCCATCTACCAAAATATAACCGGTAGAAATCACTTCTAAATTACTCTTTTTTAATTTAGGCACGGATTTGATTTGTTGCCCAATCAAGTATTCTGGGTTTCTTCCAGATAACAAAGAAAGAAACAAAATAGCATCTGCATGATGGGTAATTTGACTAAAATCTCCTGGAAATAAGACAATTGGCAAGCTGGTAAAATCTTTCAATTTTTGTACAAATTTTTCTGTAACTCCATTTACAATGGTGCTTCCTCCTACAAAAATAAAATCAACTTGTTGGCTTAATTTTACAATGGTATTCGGAATTTCCTCTAAACTTAATTTATCAGGATCTAACAAAATAGCCAATAATTTTTCTCCTTTTGCCTTAGATATTTTAATATGTTCTAAAATATTTTTCATTTATAAACTATCTAAAGGCATTGCGTATACCAAGGTAAACTCTTCTTGTAAAAACTCAAAAAAGATTTGGTATTCTTTATTCCAATCCTCACAAACTACCCTTCCTGTTGATTTTTCATTGGCAAATAAAAATGGGTCAATAGCTATATGGTTTTTAAAACTGAGTCCGCCATGTGGGTAAATTTTATACATGGATTCCTTAGCACCCCAAATCACCGTTAATTGTTTTACCAAATCTTCTCCGCTTAAACTATCTTTTTCGGTATTGACAAACTTATCGTAAATATTAATAATTTTTTCACGGTTTTTCTCAATATCAACACCTACTACATTGTTACTCACAATTATAGCCGAAAAATGATACGAATGTGTTATGGAAATATGCTTGCCATCTTTTAAAAGTGGTTTGCCAAATTCGTTGTAGTACAAATCAAAATCGGTATAACCTGCTTGTTTTAATAAATAGCGTACACTTAAAAAACCACGTTTGTGTAATTCCGATTTCATTCCGCTTAAGCGTTGAGAACTTCTTTCGTTTAAATCCACATTTTCAAATAGTTCGTCAAAAGATTCTTCAATCTTCCAAATATGCAAAGTGGTATTTATATTGGGTTTTATTGTTTTAAAAAGTGGCATGAATTAATCAAAAGTTATTTCGTATTTTTGCATATTCAAAAAGCAAATATAATTATTATGAGTTCAGAAACTTCAACTTACGTAAAATATAAGGTAAAAGACATTAATCTTGCCGATTGGGGGAGAAAAGAAATTGAATTAGCTGAAGCAGAAATGCCAGGTTTAATGAGTTTACGTAAAGAATATAAAGATAGCCAACCTTTAAAAGGTGCTAGAATTGCAGGTTGTTTGCACATGACTATCCAAACTGCTGTTCTCATCGAAACTTTACAAGCTTTAGGTGCTGAAGTAACTTGGAGTTCTTGTAATATTTTTTCAACGCAAGATCAAGCTGCTGCTGCTATTGCTGCTGCAGGAACTGCTGTATATGCATGGAAAGACATGACTGAAGAAGAATTTGATTGGTGTATTGAGCAGACTTTGTTTTTTGGTGAAGATAAACAACCTCTAAATATGATTTTAGATGATGGAGGCGACTTAACCAATATGGTTTTAGACCGTTACCCTGAGTTGGTGGAAGGTATTAATGGTTTATCAGAAGAAACCACTACTGGAGTACACCGATTATATGATAGAATGAAAGCTGGAACTTTACCTATCCCTGCCATAAATGTGAATGATTCTGTAACCAAATCTAAATTCGATAACAAATATGGTTGTCGTGAAAGCGCTGTAGATGCAATTCGTCGTGCAACAGATATTATGTTAGCAGGGAAACGTGTAGTGGTTTGTGGTTATGGTGATGTGGGTAAAGGTACTGCTGCTTCTTTTAGAGGTGCAGGAAGTATTGTTACAGTTACTGAAATAGATCCTATTTGCGCATTGCAAGCAGCTATGGATGGTTTTGAGGTAAAAAAATTAGAAACCGTAGCCCCAAATGCAGATATTGTGATTACTACCACAGGTAATAAAGACATTGTACAGAGTCGTCACTTTGAAGCCTTAAAAGACAAAGCCATTGTGTGTAATATTGGGCATTTTGATAATGAAATTGATATGGCATGGCTAAATAATAACCATGGTCATACCAAAAACACCATCAAACCACAAGTAGATAAATACACTATCAATGGTAAAGATATTATCATTTTAGCAGAAGGTCGTTTGGTTAATTTAGGTTGCGCTACCGGTCACCCAAGTTTTGTAATGAGTAACTCTTTTACCAATCAAACATTGGCTCAAATAGAACTTTGGACCAATAGAGAGGCTTATGAAAATAAAGTCTATATGTTACCTAAACACCTTGATGAAAAAGTAGCGAAGCTCCATTTGGCAAAAATTGGAGTTGAGCTTACAGAGCTTAGAAAAGAACAAGCAGATTATATAGGTGTACAAGTAGAAGGTCCTTACAAACCAGAATATTATCGTTATTAAGATTAAATTAAAGTTTTTGAGTAAGAATGTAGGAGTTTTTTTATTTTCCTATTTTTGAAAAATATTTACCACCCTTATGAAAAACATTTTAGTACCCGTTGGAGATAGAGAAAATGCTTCAAATACATTACAGTATGCTATAGATTTTGCCGAAAATGTTGACGCAAAAATTTACCTCGTAAATGTTTATACTAGTATTAAAGTTAGTGGTTCCTTTCAAAAGCTGGATGACTTACTAGAAAAGGAAAGTGATGAAATTCTAAAAAGTCATTTAACTAAAGTAAGTACCAAAAATGTTGCAATTAGCTCACATTCATTAAAAGGTCATGATGTGGTAAGTAGTTTAACACA
>JAUIAA010000145.1 GCA_030425715.1 Bacteroidia bacterium
TTCTATCACTTCATTTTTGGCGTTTCTAAAAGTTATGATGTCATCATCAGAATATCCATAGGGATATAAAGCTACTAATTTTTCAAGAATTTCATTACTAATATTCTTATAATCCACAATTTTACGTAACATAACTTAAGTTTTTACATGTTTAACAAATAAGCAAAAATCAGGGGTGCTACAATGGTTGCATCACTCTCGATTATAAATTTTGGGGTGTCAATATCTAATTTTCCCCAAGTAATTTTTTCATTGGGAACAGCCCCAGAATACGAACCATAACTGGTAGTGGAATCGGATATTTGGCAGAAATAACTCCAAAATGGTGTTTCTGGTCGTTCCATATCTTGGTATAACATCGGAACTACACAAATTGGAAAATCTCCTGCAATACCTCCTCCAATTTGAAAAAAGCCAATACCATTATTAGAGTTATCAGTATACCATTCTGCTAAATAGGTCATATATTCAATACCCGATTTCATTGTACTTGCTTGTAATTCTCCTTTTAACACATAACTGGCAAAAATATTGCCCATGGTACTATCTTCCCAACCCGGAACAATAATTGGTAAATTCTTTTCGGCAGCAGCATACATCCATGAATCTTTTAAATCAATTTCATAATAGGTTTCTAATACCCCTGAAAGTAATAATTTGTACATGTATTCATGCGGAAAATATCGTTCACCATTAGCTTCGGCATCTTTCCAAATTTTAAAAATATGTTTCTGTAAACGTCTAAACGCCTCCTCTTCAGGAATACAAGTATCGGTAACTCTATTGAGTCCTTTTTCTAGTAAATTCCATTCGTCTTGCGGAGTTAAATCACGATAATTTGGTACACGTTTATAATGTGAGTGCGCCACTAAATTCATAATATCTTCTTCTAGATTTGCCCCGGTACACGAAATTATTTGTACTTTATCCTGACGTATGATTTCTGCAAATATTTTACCCAGCTCGGCCGTACTCATTGCTCCCGCAAGAGACACAAGCATTTTTGCGCCTTTTTGTAATTGGGTTTCATATCCCTTAGCCGCATCTACTAAAGCAGCGGCATTAAAATGCAAATAATACTTTTCTATAAATTCTGTAATTGGTTTGTTCATTTTACTAAATTAATTTTTCAATTAAGACTTGCACTACTTCAAATAATATTAAAATTATAATAATCCATTCTAACATACTGCTGTATTTATGCTGTAATATGCCTTGGAATAAATCTAGATTTTCTTTTACAACATTTAAATTATATTGAATGGCATGGTGTCTTTTTTCAATATCTAATTCATCTTTTATATGGTATTCTAATTGGGATAAATCTTCATTTGACCAGGCCAATTCTGGAGAATCAAAAATGAATAAATTTTCGGCAATGCTATTTTTTAAACCCATTGTCTTGCCTATAAACATTCTCATTTCCTTTTTAGATAATTTAATTTTTCCCGTTTTTTCTAACTGTTTGGCATATACTAAAGTGTTTTCATGCAATGTAGCAGTGGCGTTTAAATAGTATTTCAATGCCACCGATTGTGCTAAATAAAGCATGATGATATGTGCTACATCTATGGTTAATTCCTTAATTATTATTTTATCAAAATCTACTTCAATTTTATTCCCAATTGTTAAAAGAAATGACTCTTGTATAAGCGACTCTGGATCCTTATTAGTTGAGGATAAAGCAGATAATATATTTTGTATGGTCGTATCCGAACAATTGATAAAAGCAACACTTCCGTAATCTTTTAAGTAACAATATGCCCCCTTTTCAATTTCATACAGCAAAAAAGAATGCTCTCTTTTTAAAAGTGTGTATGTTGTGGAAGCCCGAAAATCAATTAAATTGATCCGTTCTTCTAAATGATATGCAATTACCTTGCTAATCATTATTAAGCATGTTATTGTTCTTCTTCACCCTTTTTATTGATTTTAGACAATTTGGCAAACGGACTATCTTCAGTTATTTTTTCAACCTCATATTCATCGTCGTTTTTGGCAAATTTGTAGCTCAACATTTTGTAATACAATTTTGCAGCTAAAAAATCTGATGATTTTTCATTAGGGTTAGGACAAAGTTCCACCATATCAAAACCTACCACGTTTTTCGCCTCAAACACTTTTTTTAAAAACTCCAAAGTTTCATAATAAAACAATCCTCCTGGTTCTGGTGTTCCTGTGGAAGGTAATAAAGAAGAATCAATAGCATCTAAATCAAATGTGATAAAAACATTAGTTGTTAATTGGTCCATCACATCCTCCATCCAAAACTCATTTACTGCCATATCATGGGCAAAAAACACCTTATCATTGTTTATCCATCTTCTTTCTGATATATCCATGCTTCGTATACCAACTTGCACCAAATTTGTAGTTTGGTTGGCTTCAAAAACTGCACAAGCATGGTTACAGGTCGAACCTTCATAACTTTCTCTCAAATCGGCATGTGCATCAATGTGTAACACTGTTAAGTTGTTAAAACACTCGTTAAATGCACGAATTGTTCCGATAGAAATTGAATGCTCACCACCAAAAAGAGTAACAAACTTATTTTTATTGATGTACTTTTTAGTTGTTTCATGTACTGCATCAACCATAGATTCTGGCGAGGCGTTTTCAGTCACCGGATCTGTTAAAAAAACACCTTGCTTGTACACTTCTGTATCTGTTTCAATATCATATAACTCCATATTATCTGCTGCATTTAAAAATGCAGTAGGTCCTTTATCTGCACCCTTTTGCCAAGTGCTTGTGCCATCATATGGCACTGGAATTAAAACTATTTTTGCGTACTCTAATTTTGCAAAATCTGCTGGTATACCAGCGAAAGTTCTTGTATTCATCCTTATAAAATTAAAACTAATTATTTACCAAATGCTTCTGGTTTGCTGGTTTATCTACAGAGTTTAATTCCTCTTCTTGATATCCTAATATTTTTAAAAAATCTTTATTGGTTTGTTGCTCTGCAAAAACAGAGGTTACCAATGTTCCTGTTTCATTTCTATCTATCAATATATGTTTTGGTGTAGGTATCAAACAGTGTTGTAAACCACCAAATCCACCAATTGATTCTTGGTATGCTCCAGTGTTAAAAAAACCAATATAAAGTGGCTTATCTTTTTCATATTTAGGTAGATATATTGCATTCATGTGCTGCTCACTATTGTAATAATCATCACTATCACAAGTTAATCCTCCTAGTAAAACTCTTTCATAAGCATCCATCCAACGATTAATTGGCAGCATGATAAATCGTTTATTAATTGCCCAAGTATCCGGTAGTGTAGTAATGAATGACGAATCAATCATATTCCATTTTTCTCTATCATTTTGTTGCTTTTGGTATAAAACTTTATAAATGGCTCCTCCACTTTCTCCAACCGTAAAACTACCAAATTCAGTAAAAATATTAGGGACTTCTACACCTACTTCATCGCAAGTAGATTTGATTTGGTTTATTATTTCATCTATCATATAGGTATAATCAAATTCGAATGCCAAAGAATTTTTTATTGGAAATCCTCCTCCAATATTTAAACTATTTAGGGTTGGACATATCTTTTTAAGACTGGTATAAACTTTTAAACATTTTAACAACTCATTCCAATAGTAGGCATTGTCGGCAATACCGGTATTGATAAAAAAATGCAACATTTTAAGCTCAACCTTATCGTTATTTTTTATTTGGTTTTTATAAAATGGCACTATGTTTTTATAACCAATACCCAAACGAGAAGTATAGAATTCAAATTTAGGCTCTTCTTCGGAGGCTATTCTAATACCAATTGGAAATTTATTGTCAATTTGAGCAGACAACAAACCAATCTCTTCATAATTGTCAATAATGGGTATGCAATTTTTATGTCCTCCATTGATTAAGTTGGCAATATTATCAATGTACTTTGCTCTTTTAAAACCGTTGCAAAGCACAAAGGTATCTTTGGTAACTTTACCTTCCTTTTTTAAACTTTGTACAATATCTATATCAAAAGCGGAAGAAGTTTCAATATGGATGTCATTTTTTAAAGCAGTATCTAAAACATGTTTAAAGTGCGAACTCTTGGTACAATAACAATAGTTATAAGTGCCTTTGTAGTTATGCTTTTGTATGGCATCGCGAAACCATTCTTTTGCTCGATTGATATTATTGGATATTTGTGGTAAATAAGTGAATTTTAAAGGAGAACCGTACTGCTCTACCAAATCCATTAAATTTACGCCATGAAAATTAAGTGATTTTCCTTCAAGTTCAAATTCATTTTGTGGAAAATCAAAAGTTTGAGTTATTAAATCAATATATTTTGTATTCATTTTTCAATTTTAATTAAATAGTAAATCAATGCTATAGGTAACAAGTTTAAACTTGTACAATCAAATTAAAATGGATGAACTCAAATCCTTATCTGCCTAATGGTAATTGGAGCAAATTTGTGAAGTTTATTAAAAACTAATAAATAACTGGAAGATTGCTTTAAATATCGGTTACTTACACCATAAGCTACTTTTGAATTTAACTCCCTTAATTTCAAAAGCCCGAAAGTAAAAACACATTTCATAATGTTCAGCAATATGCCCTAAAGAACAAGCAATATCGTTACAAATGAAATACAAAAGTTTGAATTAAAAAAATATTTTATTTATTTATTTTAATTTAAAAAATATTTATAGCGTTGATACAATTTACTGTATATTAAAGTTTTATATCAATATTAAACCCATAAATATTATTTTAAAACTAAAAAGGTAAAATAAGCTTTAAAATTACCTATTCCCATTGCTAGTTTTACCAGAAAGTTTAGCCTATATTTTAGGGCAGCGCTTGCAATTCGATTTCCCCTTTTTTTTATATTTTTTACAACATTTTTTTTTCTTAGAACAAGTATCTAAAATGGGTAAATTCATTAAAATGCAATTGGAGGTGTCGTAAGATATATCTGACATTATTATTTTTAATTAATCTAAATAAGCGCAAAAATATAAAATAATTTGAAATGCAATACCTAGAAAATGTTAATTTATCCATTTCTACTTATATTGTTTTATAATTTGAAAAAGTATGCCTTTATTTACGCTACATTTCTATGTTATGTTACGAATAATTTTTGTTTTATTTTTAGGGACTTATACGCTGTTTTGTCAGCAAAAAACAGATAGTCTAAGTCTAAAATATTCAGATAGTTTGCATAATACTTATATCAAAGATTATAGAAAGCAACTCAATATTAAGTTTGAAGTAAGTAATGAAAAAGATAAGTATTATTTCCCTTTTATAGGGCAAACCGCAGAGATAGTTTCCAATGCACCAATTAGATATTCACTAGGATTCAATTACAAATTTGTATCTGTTAGACTAGGAATTAGGCACAAACCTTCACAAGAGAGTAAAGATAAAAAAGGGGAATCTGATGTGTTTAGATTAAGGGTTAAACTACTTTTTAATAAGTGGTCGCATAGATTAGAATACAATAGTACCAAAGGGTTTTACATACAAAACACGAATATTTATACTCCAACCTCGGAGGTGTTTCAAAATTACATTCAGTTTCCATCTCTTACCTCCAAAGTATTTTCTGGTACAAGTGCTTATAAGTTCAATCCAAATTACTCTGTACGTGCCATAGAATCGCAAACTGAGTTACAAACCAAAAGTGCTGGTACTTTTATGCCAGGTATCGATTATTGGTTTTATCAAATTGATGGATCACAAAAAATAATAGACAGTGATGGAAATAGTATTATTCGAGATAAATATAATGATTATAAGGGCTTTAGTTTTCTTGTAAATGCAAGTTATTTTTACACATTTGTGTATAGAAACCATTGGTATGCCAATGTTTATGCTGGACCTGGTTTAGGCATGGATTTATACCAATCCAAATCGTATGATACCAATAACCCTTCTCA
>JAUIAA010000146.1 GCA_030425715.1 Bacteroidia bacterium
GTAAGAGAATAACGTAAGCTAAGGTCCCAAGGCATATCACTTTGAAATAGTTTGGCAACTTTAACCTTATCTTCATTACTGGCATTTAAGGTTTGTCTATTATCGGATAGGTCTCCACCAAAAAAATCTTCAATATCCTCATTAGGACCATTTTCAATTCCTCTATTTCGATTAGAACTACCAGAATTTTCTTCTTTTTTACCTAACTCTGTGCTTCTAATAGAGTAGTTTGCAGTTAAATTGGCATTGGTAAGTCTAAATAAACTTCCGCCATTATCGATATTAAACTTATTTATTCTGGAGCCATTTGCATTAATAGCGTATGGATCCATGGAAGCATTTAAATTGATGCCCAACTTATTCTTTAACAATTGCGTACCAGCGGTCATACGTAAGGGGCTCCAGTTTAAGGAATCTGCAGCCATATTATAACTGGTATTGAAATTTAAGTTGTTTAAAAGCATTACTTTTTTAACATCTTTTTCATCGTCACTATCTTTATCAGCTATTTTAGCTTCTAGGGTATTGTTTACTGATAATCCAATACTATTACTTAAACCTCTGGATGGTCCTCCGTAAACACCATTTTGAAATCTGTTGTATTCTTCAATATCGTTTGGATCAAGACTGGCTTGGTAATCGTCATAATAATACCCAAAATCAGGACGGTAGCTATAAGATACAGATGGTCGTATCACATGTCTTATGGCTTGAAGCCTTCCTTTTTTAAATTTAAACATACCGTATACGGTGGTTGAGGCAGATACATTGGCAGAATATTCTCTAAAAGAATCAAAACCATTGATAGTATCGGTAACTACCTCATCCATACTATCATCCCAATATTTATCAATTGTTTTAAAATACCAAACATCACGATAGTTGGCATTTGGAGATAAGGTAAAGTATTTTAAAAACTTCATATTGGTACCAATTGCAGCTTCATGTTTAATTCCTGTTTTGGCATTTTTAAACATATCTGATTTTAGAAAATCCTCATCAGAAGTAGAAACTCTATTTTGAGCATTCATGTTATAGGTCAACCCTAAATTTTGAATTGGGTTTTTCTTGGCACCAACTTTAGGTGCAAAAGGATAAATCCTATCCATATTTAATTGTAAAGATGGCAGGTTCATGTCAATTTTATCGGTATTCGTATTTTGTGTATGCGTAAGAGAAGCATTTAAATTAAAAGGTGTGCCTACGAATTTTTTATAATAGGAAATAGAGGAGTTGAATGTATTGGTTAAATAATAAGGAGAACTAGCTTCGTTTAACGATTCTCTAAAAAAGTTACTGCTACCAAAATTTACAGAGGCCGAAAATCTAGCATTAGGATTGGCCTGAGCAGCCTGGCTGTGAGACCACCTAACAAAAAAGTTAGTAGCTTTACTATAATCGGGAAAACCTCGTTCACTTTGAATTACATTTTCATATCGCAAACTAAAATTACCTGTAAATTTATAGCGCAGTGCGTAGCTAGATTCCGTTCTTAAACCCCAACTTCCATTGGTGTATAAATCTCCCATTACTGCCAGATCTACATAATCATTTATAGAAAAATAATACCCTCCATTTTGTAAAAAGAAACCTTGACTATTGCTATCTCCCCAAGTAGGTAAAATAAAACCAGAGGCTCTATCTTGTGTAATAGGAACGTAAAAAAAAGGTAAAATTAGAGGCGTAGGTACATCGGCAATTACCATATTGCTAAACCCTCCAACTATTTTACTATCTGGAACTACTTTGATATTAGAGGTTTGGATATAATAATCAGGATGTTCTTTTTTTGAGGTGGTAAACCTTGCTTTATTAATAAAAAAGGTGCTATCGTTTTCTCTTTTTGCTATATCGCCAGTAATATAAGTTCCTTGTTGCTCGGTTTTTGTATTGTAAATAATAGCCTTCTCATTCTCAAAATTATAAATTAATGAATCTTGTTCAGATGCCTGATCGCCCTGTTTAAACTGCGGTTTTTGTGTGTAATTACCCAAACTGTCTAAAATACCTTTGGCATAAGCTAAACTATTTTTATAATCAATAGTAATAATTCCGGCTTTTAACTCAATATCTTGATAATAAAGCTCAGCATTGTTGTATAAAGTAGCAGTTTCGTTTACAAAATCATTAGAAATATAATCAGTGGATTTACTTTTAATATTATCTTCTAAAAATTCTTTGGTTATTTTAGTACTATCGGTATGGGTAGTATCTAGAACAGCGGCATTACTTAGGTTACTAGATAGAACATCCAAACTATCAATTTTGGTATCTACTTTTTGTTTGCCTTTTTTGGTCTCAATTTGAGCAGTGCTCCAACCAATACCAATTAAAAAAAACAGGAAGATTAAAAGTATGGATCTTAAATTTGTATACAATGCTATAAATAGTATTTTTGTAAAAAATTCCCTAATTTTCAAAAGTACAAACTTACATATATTTTTTCATCAGATTAAATTAAAAACAAGAAAAACGAGCCCTAGCTGCACAATGAAAATATCGAAAAAAATTAGCCCAAATAACCAATACTTTATACCTTTCATCTGTTTTATTTTACTTGTGTTAAGCCATACAAATTTGATTGCACAAGAAAAATTTAAAGTGGTTTTAGATGCGGGTCATGGAGGTAAGGATCCTGGAAAGCACACCCATAAATACAATGAAAAAGACATTGCTTTAAACATCGTTTTATTGGTGGGTAAAAAATTGGAATCAAATAAAGATATTTCTGTAATTTATACGCGTAAAACGGATGTTTTTATTGATTTAAAGGAACGTGGAAAAATTGCCAATCAGGCAAATGCAAATTTATTTGTTTCTGTACATTGCAACGCACATAGCTCTCAAGCTTATGGAGCAGAAACTTATGTTTTAGGATTACATGCCAACAGACAAAATTTTGAGGTTGCAAAGCAAGAGAACTCGGTAATATTTTTAGAAGACAATTACCAAGAAAAATACGCAGGTTTTGATCCAAATTCGCCTGAAGCAGTAATTGGAATGACCTTAATGCAAGAAGAATATTTAGACCAAAGTTTAATGTTGGCTAGTAATATTCAAAATAGTTTTACAGATAAATTGAAACGTAAAAATAGAGGGGTAAAACAAGCTGGATTTGTAGTTTTACACCAAACCTATATGCCAAGCGTTTTAATTGAAACAGGATTTATTACCAATACCCAAGAAGGTGCATATTTGGGTTCGAAAAGCGGGCAAGAAAAAATTGCAAATTCTATTTACGAAGCCATTATGGCTTATAAAAAGCATATAGATGCTAATATAGTGATTGAAGAAGTTAAACCTGTTGCGCCAAAAGTAGATTCAAAAAGTAGAGTTTTTGAAGGCGTGAATTTTAAAGTACAAATTGCCTCCAGTTCAAAAAAAGTAGCCACAAAGGCCTATAACTTTAGAGGATTAAAAAATATTGAAAGAGTTAAAGTAGGGAAGCATTATAAGTATTATTTTGGAAACACTTCTAACTACGATGAGATTGTAAAATTACAGAAAGAAGCTAAAAAA
The DNA here is from genome assembly GCA_030425715.1 of Bacteroidia bacterium. Classification (GTDB taxonomy): domain Bacteria; phylum Bacteroidota; class Bacteroidia; order Flavobacteriales; family Flavobacteriaceae; genus Lutimonas. The sequence continues at coordinate 3,520 of JAUIAA010000146.1, forward strand.
TCAGGTTATACATCGGCTTTTGTAGTAGCGTTTAAAGGTGAGGAAAAAGTTTCGGTTAATGAATTATTGAGTAGTAAGTAGTTGTGAGGAATTTTTATAGCCGTAAAATAATTAGTATTATTGTTTAACTAAATCAAAAAAGTTGAAAATATCAAGAGAATTAAAAACAGGAATAATTGCAGTAATCATTATTGCACTTTTTATTTGGGGATTTAACTTTTTAAAAAATCAAAGTCTTTATGATAAGTCTAATACTTTTTATGCAGAATACAATAATGTCCAGGGGTTATCCACAGCAAGCCCTGTAACTATTAATGGGTTGAGTGTTGGTAAAATTTCTAAAATTAGTTTTCATCCCAGTAAAAAGGGAGTAATGGTAGTAAGTATACAACTACCAAATAATATCCAGTTTTCAAAAAATAGTGCTGCTGAAATCTATAGTCCAGATTTTATTAGTGGTAAATCCCTCAAAATAAACTTAACTTATGACGATGCTGGTTTTGCCCAAAATGGAGATACTTTACGAGGAGCTTCAGAATCTAGTATCATGGGTATGATTAATGATCAGTTAGGACCTTTGCAGTATAAAGTGGAAAGCTTTGTTACAGAAGCAGATTCTGTTATGGTTAATTTGAACAAGGTATTGAATGAGGATAATAAAAAAAATATCAAAGAGGGCTTGCAAAACCTAAACAGTACCTTAGCACATTTTAATGGTGTTTCGGCTAAATTGAACACCATCCTATCTGAAAATGACCAAAAAATAGATAGTTTGTTGCACAGTGCCAATACAACCATGCATAATTTTGCTGAAATATCTGATTCTTTACAAAAGGCAGATTTAGGCGCATCAGCTATGAAATTAAAAAATGCTTTAGAAAGTTTGAGTGCCATGCTTGGAGGTTTAGAAAAAGGAGAAGGCAACTTAGGAAAGCTTTTAAAAGAAGAGGGCTTGTATGAAAACTTAGAGAATGCAACCAAAGAATTAGAAGAATTATTACACGATTTTAAAATGCATCCTAAAAGATATGTCAATGTATCTGTTTTTGGTAAAAAAGAAAAACCATACGTAAAAGATACAGTAAAATAGTTAATAAGTTCTAAAAAATAATATAGGCTTCAAAATCAATATTTTTTAGATTTACCATTATATTTTTAGAGAAAAGAATTAATTTTAAAGACAATCTATAGAGAAACCTTTACATGCCTTACCTTTCAAATATATTATTTGCTATTCTGCTAGTTGTCGGAATAGGCTTTTTTGCTAAAAATGTAAGAAAACTAGTTAGAAATATCAAACTAGGAAAAGATGTTGACCGAAACGATCAATCAGCGGAACGTTGGAAAAACATGATCAATATCGCATTAGGTCAATCTAAAATGGTAAGACGCCCCATTGCAGGTTTGCTTCACATTATTGTTTACCTAGGTTTTATCATCATCAATATTGAAGTTATTGAAATAATTATTGATGGTTTATTTGGTACCCATCGTGTACTTTCTTTTGCAGGTGGATTGTATAGTTTCCTTATCGGATCTTTTGAAATATTAGTTTTTTTAGTACTGGTATCGGTAATTATTTTTTGGATGAGAAGAATGATTTTAAAAATTCCAAGATTTTGGAATAAAGAAATGACAGCTTGGCCAAAAAATGATGCGCTGTACATTTTGTATTTCGAAATGATACTGATGGCTTTGTTTTTAACAATGAATGCAGCGGATTATAGCTTACAACAATTGGGTGCAGCACATTATACCCAAGCAGGGAGTTTTCCAATAAGCCAGTATTTGGCAAATATATTACCGCAAAATGAAGGAACTTTAATTTTAATAGAAAGAAGTGCTTGGTGGCTGCATATTGTAGGCATATTTATTTTCTTAAATTATTTGTACTATTCCAAGCATTTACACATTTTATTGGCGTTTCCAAACACCTATTTTGCAAATTTAAACCCATACGGTGAATTAGATAATTTAAAAGCAGTTACAGATGAAGTGAAGTTGATGATGGATCCCAATGCCGACCCGTATGCAACTCCAGATTCGGGTACAGACGAAACAGTGCATGAAAGATTTGGGGCAAAAGACATTACAGATTTATCTTGGGTACAATTGATGAATGCCTATACCTGTACAGAATGTGGTAGATGTACTGCAGTATGTCCTGCAAATCAAACAGGTAAAGAGCTGTCGCCAAGAGCTATTATGATGAAAACCCGTGATAGGGTAGAAGAAGTAGGGAAATTTATCGATAAAAATGGAGAAGACAAATTTAAAGAAAATGGAGATGAAAAGTCTTTATTAACTACCATAACCAAAGAAGAAATTTGGGCTTGCACCAGTTGTAATGCTTGTGTAATGGAGTGC
>JAUIAA010000147.1 GCA_030425715.1 Bacteroidia bacterium
ATCTGTAATAACATTTTCAACACTATTAGATGCTGCAGCATCATAGGTTACACCTACTTGTAAATTGTCATTACCTGTTTTTAATATCTGTGACAAAAATCCTGAAGCTTTTTCGGCTAGAGTACCTGCAATAGCTGCATTACCATTAAATGCTGCATTATTTTTCTGATCTAAATTCATAAAACTTCCTGTAGCCAAAACAGAAAAGAATTGGGTTAATTTATCGTCTTCCTTATTCAAAATAAATTCCAATTCTGAGGCTACCATAGAGCTCGCATTTGGAATTTTAATATCAAAATTAAAATCGGCATGAGAGAGAGAACCTGTAATATAGGTAATCAATTCTACATCAATTTTTCTCGAACTCGAAATTTCGGTTAACAAAACAGATGGATTTGCTTTGGTGTAGTTTATGGCTTCTAAACTTAAAATTGCATCGGTAGGATTTCCGTTCCAAACAATTGTTCCACCTCTAACAACTTCAAAGTCTTTATTAATCAAGTTTTTGAATTGATATTCTCCATTGTCTATTAACAAGGAACCGTACATTTCAAATTTTCCGTTGGTATCAATACTTAATGACAAGTCGCCATCACCACTTCCTCTTAACAAACTTCCAGTAACTTTATCAATTACCACCTCTGCAACAGCATCTTTGGTTACTTCTAAATTAAAATTAAGGTCTAAGCCTTTTAATTCATCAAAAATAACATCTCCTCTTTTTTGGTATTCATCTTCAATGGTATTTGGATCTTCAAAATGAATCAATCTAGAACTATTAACACTACTTACATAACTTAACGGAATGATAAACTCGGTACCTTTTAAAGTTTTTCCTCTAACATCTATTACCAAATTATCTGTCGGACCTTTTAATGTTGTATTACCTGAAAGTAAGCCAGTACCGTAGTATAAGGCTTCATCAGATTCTTTTGTATTTAAAACCAATAGCCTATCTGTTTGCAGTGCTAAATCTAAAAACCAAGTTTTAAAATTTCTATGTCTAATGGTTCCTGTAAGTTCTCCTCTTGTTTTCATTGCTACATCTTCTAGAGTAACTGTTTGAAAATCAAAAGTATTATCTGCTAATTTCACAGTGGTTTCTCCTATAAAATCGTAGTCCACATTTAAATAAGGCAGTTCCAATCCAGCATCTAAAAGCTGAATTTCTCCGTTAATTTGTGGGTTACTTAAATCTCCCGAGAAAATTGCGGTACCACTAGCTAACCCTCTAATTTTTGATATTACATTTTTGCCTAATGGACTGAATGCTTTGATTTTAAACCTATCTAGGGCTAAGTTTGCATTTATCTGTGGTTCACTACTATTAAAATTAACTTTTCCATTCGCTACTAAGGTTTTTAAATCGCTATTTAAAAGTGTCGCACTAAATTCGTAGTCATTATTCTGCTCTCCTCTTTTTGCTTTTAAGCTTAAATCGCCATAATAATCATTATTAATATTAAAATAATTTACACGAACATCAGCAAAAGGCATAGTTTTGCCCTCCATTACTTTAAGGCTAAAATTACCATTTACCTTACCGTTAATTGCAACACTATCAATCGAAGGTGTAATTGCGTTTAAATTAACATTTTCTAAACGCAAATCTATATATCTATCATCTTCACCATTTATTAAACCCGCTAAATCAATAAATTGATAACCAGAAACTAAGCTAACATTATCTATGGCAAAAGTTTTATACGAATTATCAAATACAATTTTATTTTGCTTGTTGTTTTTTGGATTGATTTCCCAATCATTATCTTTTATAGTGAAGTTTGATTTTTTTATACCAAAAACAGATTGATTATTAGCATTTATCGTATGGTAAAAACTCAAATCAAAATGCTCGTTTTTTTCTTTCCCACCTACAAAATCGGTTTGTATAAAAAGGGTATCGTTTAAAGTTACATTTACCAAATTTACATCGGCAACATCATAGTATTTGGTATCTACTTGATCTATACTTAATAACGTGTTATAAATAGGGTTTTTATTATCTACTTGCAATCTTATATTATCAATTACATTATCAAAAGCTGTTATTTTAGGAGATTTTAGAGTTACCTCAAACTTATCATCATCGGCAATCATACTACCGCGTATGTAGGTGTTGGATCCTATTTTTACCTCTGGAAAGAATACATCTATAATTTTATTATAAATATTGAAGTTAAAATCAACATATTGCCCAGCACTAACTTTTTCTTTTTGATAATTGATAAACAAGCTACCCAAAGCATTTTTTGTAATTTTAGGAAGTTCGTCATATTTAAATTTCCCTTTCACAGAGCCACTTATAATATCTGGAGAGTTTATTTTTACTTCACGTATAGAGTCTTTTATAGAAGAGGTAATTGCAAAATCTTTAAAATAATAAATATCTTTTTGATTGATATAGGTTGCGTTTTTAAAACTAAGATTTCCCACCAAATCATCTAAATTACTACCTGTAAAATCTATATCAATTTTTCCTTTTAAGATAGATGTCGAATCGCGTTTAAATAAGTTAAGTGCATTAAAATCTGCATAAGTAACATCTGCATTAAAATCGAATTTATATTTTTTTTTAGACAAATCTGCTAACCCAATAAATTCCAACTGCAAGTCAGGTTGATCCACATCTAATTTGCCATTAAAATGTTTGTCTTTAAGTACCCCGCTAATTTCAATATTGTGGTAAGTATATCCTTTATATTGATGTTGGGTAATTAAACCTTCCACTTCAGTATTTACATTTTCTAAGGTAAAACCTTTGCCATTTATCTTACCAATCATTGATATTTTTCCAATTAAGCTGTCATTTGCCAATTTTCCTAAATTCACATCTTTTAGCTCAATATCTCCCTTGTATTCTGCAAAGTCAATATTATTAATATTCGTAATTTGAATATCTGTTATTGCCTCTCCTATTTCAGAGTGGGTATCCAAATTTGCATTAACAGAACTTTTTGTAAGTATCAATTTACCTTTACTTGTAAAATTGCCAATTTTTTCAATAGAGGTTGGTATTTTAGTACCTAATAAATTGGGTAATAAATTTTTTAAATGATCATAATTAGAAGTAAAATGATGGATATTAGCATTTAATGAAAAATTCTTTTTACCAAAAACATCATTCATTTTCAAATTACCGCTAAACGAGGAGCTTCTATCGGATGTTAGAACAACTTCCTTCAATTCAAAATTATTCAACGTTCCGTTAGCTTTTGCAGTAAAATGAATATTGTCATTTTTACCAAACTCGTTATAAAATTTCTTTAAGTCCGTTAGAGCGATATCGGCTTTTTTAAAAGTGGCATCTATTTGAACCTTATTGGTAAAATCTGATAAATCACCTTGCTTATAATTAAATGCAATATCTGCTTCGATATGAGAACTTTCTGTTTCCAAAATAGTATTATAAAACTCCATTTTGGTATCGCTATATAGAAATTCAGTTGTAAAATTTTGAACATGAATATTATGATCTTCTATTAGTTGTAAATTAAAAACATCTCCACTAACATCCGATCTGTAAATTTTAAAATTATCCATTACTCCGGTAATTCCATGGTAAAAAACGATGGGTGTAGATTTTTTGTTTTCATCAACTAAATCAAAATCTATATTCTTAAGTTGGACTTCATCAGAAGTAAGTTGAAACGGATGAACTGACTTTACGGTATCTGTTTCAAATTTTTTGGCAAAAACAGTAAGGTTATTTGTAGTTTCCTCTTTATAGGTTTTCATAAACAAACCACCATTACTCATTTTAATTTTACCAAATTGCAGATTACTTTTCAATAGGTTTCGATAGTTTAAAATGGAAGTAGAAATTTTTTCTACATAAATTAAAGTATCGTTATGATGGTCTTTAATCAGCACTTCTTTTAACTTTATGTTTCTTAAAGAAGATAGATCCACCTTATCTACAAAAATAGCAGTACCGTATTTGTCGTTTATTTTATTGGTGGCAAACCTGGCAATTTTAGTTTGCACCACTGAAAAAGATAGTAGAATACTAATAATAACCATCAATAAAAAGATGATTAAAACAATTCTAAATCCTATTTTCTTAACGTTTTTGATAAAGATTTAATTTCTAAATTTGCAGTTTTAAAAGTACAATTTTTGTGCCTAAATCAAAGCAATGCCAACAAAATCTATTTATATACTAGCCATAGAGTCTTCTTGCGACGATACTAGTGCTGCAATACTACTAAACAACAAGGTTTTATCAAATGTTGTTGCCAACCAAAAAATACATGCAGCCTATGGTGGAGTGGTTCCCGAACTAGCTTCCAGAGCACACCAACAAAATATTGTTCCTGTAGTGCAACAGGCTTTGGCACAAGCCGGAGTTGATAAGTCTCAATTACATGCCATTGCTTTTACCAAAGGCCCAGGATTGATGGGTTCTTTATTGGTTGGAACTTCTTTTGCCAAATCCTTAGCTATTGCCTTACAAATTCCGTTAATCGGGGTAAACCATATGCAAGCACATGTAATGGCTCATTTTATAAATGATGCCGATCAGCATATGCCAGAATTTCCATTTTTATGCCTAACTATAAGCGGTGGGCATACACAAATTTTAAAAATTACCAACCCACAATCCTTTAAAATCATTGGAGAAACTATTGATGATGCGGTGGGAGAAGCTTTTGACAAATCGGCAAAATTAATGGGCTTACCTTATCCAGGAGGACCATTAATTGACAAATATGCAAAGCTAGGAAATAAGCATGCATTTACGTTTACTGCACCCAAAACAGAAAATCCTTTGAATTTTAGTTTTAGTGGACTAAAAACTGCGATTTTATACTTTTTGCAAAAAGAGCAAAAAAAGAATCCTAATTTTATAGAACAAAATAGGAATGATATCTGCGCTTCTATTCAACACACGATTGTACAAATTCTATTTAAAAGATTGGAATTAGCGGTAAAGAAAACAGGAATAAAACGAATGGCCATCGCTGGAGGCGTATCTGCAAATTCTGCCATTAGAGCAACTTTAAAAAATTACGAAAACACTTTAGGCTGGCAAACTTATATTCCTAAATTTGAATACACTACAGATAATGCTGCTATGATTGGTATTGTTGGATATTATAAATTTTTAAACCAAGAATTTGATCTAGAAAATACCATTGCAACCTCACGATTAGACATCAATATGTAAAACTTAAATTTATTCCATAAAAAAAGGCAGATCAAAACTGCCTTGTTTTTACTCTGTTTATTTACTTTTTTATATAGAACTCACGTTTCCTGAACCACTCACTTTAATATCTTCAATTCTAGGATTTCCTTTGTATTTCACATTTCCTGAACCAGATACTCTTGCTTTTAATTCATTTTTAACAGATATTTTCATCCCTCCGGAACCTGCAATATTTAGTTCGGCATTTTCGGCACTCAAATTTAGCGCATCTACATCTCCAGAACCAGATACAGCTCCTTCAAATGAGCTCGTTACACCAGACAATTCTACATCTCCAGAACCTGAAACCGCCACTTCTATAGAATTGGCATCTACACGTAATTTAATATCTCCAGAACCCGAAACAGCTGTTTCAAATTTATCCGCTTTAATTAAGTCGTTCGACTCAATGTCTCCCGAACCAGCTAAAGCAACACCATTAATGTCTTCAAAATACACCACCAAATCTACACCTCTGTTGGTTCTAACATTTGTACCCTTTTTCCATTTTATTTTTAAATTGCCTCCTTCTACTTCGGTAATCAAATAAGGTAATAAATTTTCCTCTATTTTTATTTCTATTTTACCTTCTTTTCCCTTTTTTAACACAACATCAAAAGATCCTGAAACTCCTAAAGAGTTGAAGTTACCAACACTTCTATTTTCGTGAA
>JAUIAA010000148.1 GCA_030425715.1 Bacteroidia bacterium
GCCGTTAAAAACAAATTACTTTTTATTTTATTTATTTTTTGCATGTACAATTATGGCAACCTCCTGTTCCAATGAAAATATGGATATAGCACCAGTTGAACAACAAGAAGCACAGCAAACAATTGAAGAAGAAATATTTAACTTAGTAAATAAACATAGAACCTCAAAAGGACTTCCAACTTTAAAAGTTAGCAATCTAGCGAACAAACTAGCCAAAGCGCACAACCAATATATGATAGACCAAAGGAACATTAGTCATGATGGGTTTGAGCAAAGAGCCAATACATTATTCATGGATGAAAAAGCGAAAAATGTTGGTGAAAATGTAGCTGCTGGACAAAAAACGGCAAAACAAGTGATGGATGCTTGGTTACAAAGCGAAGGACATAAAAAAAATATGGAAGGTGATTTTACACATATTGGAATTAGCGCAATAAAGAATAAATCTGGCACCTACTATTTTACGCAGCTTTTTTACAAAAAATAGCACTTAATCCTCCGTGGCATATACAACCTCGTCAAACAAATCAGAGAAACTATTATCAAAACACTCTAATACACGAAAAGTGCTTTCTGTTCTTTTAATTTGTCCATCTCTTCTTAACATATAATGGTCCAGAGTACCTCCAATGGGGCTATTCATGCCATTATAATATCGGTTTTCTACAAAATTCGGAAAAGTAAAATCTTTTACAGATACTCGCATCTGATCGTATTGTATAAACACTTCAATAAGTGCAGTAAATTCGTCTTTTGCATACATTGGTACACCATCACAATTTAACTTGGTAGGGTTGCTAATTGTTGCTTTTTTAAAGCCTAAAATATTTAAGTTGGCAGTAAAATCATGTTTTTTCAGCTCCTCGTTTACCTTATTTATATCTTTTATGGTATAGATTTTTTGCCAAAGCAAATGATTTTTTTCTACATAAAAATTTCCAATGGAATCTGTTCGAGAAAATTGACCATACGTTAAGCCAACCACTACTACGCACAACATCAAAGTACTTACCATTCTTTTTATACCCATAATTATTTCACAAAAAAAGCTTGTTTTTACAAGCCTTTATTTTGGTTAAGAAATTCTTATTTTTTATTCTTTGTGCATAAAACTCTTCTTTGCCAAAAGCTCTTCTTCTGTTTCTACATGGTCGTCATCAGGCACACAACAATCTACAGGACAAACAGCAGCACATTGCGGCTCATCGTGAAATCCTTTACACTCTGTGCATTTATCGGGTACAATAAAATATACTTCATCATGAACAGGCTCTTGGTCTTCCTCTGCATTATGTGCTGTTCCATTTGGTAAAATAATATCCCCAGTTAATGAGGTACCATCAGAATATTTCCATTCTTCCGCAGCTTCATAAATTGCGTTATTAGGACATTCTGGTTCGCAAGCACCACAATTGATACATTCATCGGTTATTATTATTGCCATGATATTTTTTAATTAAATTTGCACCACAAATATAAGATAACCATTTTAATAAATCGAATAAATGAGACTCGAAAAAAGAATAAACGCTTTTGTGGAATTGGGAAAATTTTTAGGACAGTTTCAAGTAAATGGAATTACCAAAAACAATCAAATTACACAACAGGAATCGTTTATAGAAGCTTTTGAAATGCAAATTCATCGCGCTCATGAATTTAATGGATGGTTTACCAAAGACAATATAATACACGCCTTTAATTCATGGAGTAATACATTAAACATAAGTGATTTGACTAAATGGACATCAAATTACACTTTAAACAATATTAACTCGAAAAATATTGCCGTTATCATGGCGGGAAACATCCCATTAGTGGGTTTTCACGATTTTTTATCGGTATTGATTAGTGGACATTCGGTAATTGTAAAACAATCCTCAAACGATAAATATTTTTTACCATTAATTGCTAAATACCTAGAGTTTATAGAGCCTGAGTTTAAAGGAAAAATTCTTTTTACAGAAGAGAAATTACAAAATTTTGATGCCGTAATTGCAACTGGCAGTAACAATACGGCAAGGTATTTTGACTACTATTTTGGCAAATACCCAAACATCATCCGTAAAAATAGAAACTCTATTGCCATCCTAACAGGTAACGAATCTAAAGAGGAATTGACTGCATTAGGCGAAGATATATTTAGATATTTTGGTTTAGGATGCAGAAGCGTTTCCAAGTTATTTGTTCCAAAAGGTTATGATTTTGACAATTTCTTTGGTGCAATTTATGACTACCATCCAATAATTGAGATAAAAAAATACGAAAACAATTACGATTACAACAAAGCTGTTTTCTTAATGAGTCAGTTTAAATTATTAGAAAATGGTTTCTTAATGTTAAAAGAAGATGCTAGTTACAGCTCTCCTATTGCTGCTTTATTCTACGAAAATTATACAGATAAAGAAAGTTTGCAGCAAAAATTAGAAGTTGATAAAGAGTCAATTCAATGTGTGGTTGGCAAGGGTAAAAAGTTTATCGATTTTGGAAAAACCCAACAACCTGAGCTTTGGGATTATGCAGATGGGGTAGATACTTTGGATTTTTTACAGAGCCTATACTAACCATTGTTTCTAATATTGTTTCAAATATTGTCATATAATCAAATATTTCTCATTTTATTTAAATAAAAACAGCTAATATTTGAAAAAAAGTATCAATAACTAATTGAAACACCTCAATTTTAACACCACTAATTAAAGGTTCTAATTGTGCATTTTTATTTAAATAATTATTACATTAGCAACCTTGAAATTTTGGTAAACCTCTTATTTACTATATGAAAATAAATTACTATCTCACCTCTTTATTTTTTTGTTTATTTCTGTCTAACTACTCCGTTATTGGGCAAAGTAATCAAGTGGAGAAAAATTACTACAAATGGTTTGATCAAGCCGTTGGACTAGAAAATACAAGTATATTTAATGGCACTCGCTATGTTAAAAAATATAGGACAGAAGAAGGTATTCATAAATTTTTTAAAGGAGATACTTTTGTTTTAGGCACTGTTAATTTTGATGGTGAAACTTTTTATGATATTCCACTAAAATACGATATCCATGAGGACGAATTAATTGCCTCTCTCAGTAGCACCTACGGTGAAAGTATTTTACAACTTAATAAAGTGTTTATTACAGCATTTTCTATTTACAACCAAAAATTCAAATTTATTGATACCGTAAATAATAAAGTACATTTAAACGGTTTTTATGAAGTTGCATTTATAGACAAGAAGATTACATTATATATTCAATACCATAAAGCGATAAAAGAATATATCAAGAGAAAAACACTTTTCCATAAGTTTTTACCGCAACAAAACTATTATTTCTTTTATAATGAGCAGTACTATCAAATTAATAAAAAAACTGATGTAATTAAAGTTTTTCCAAGCTTAAAAAAAGAAATTAATCATTTTTTCAAAACCAATCAAAAACTTTATAAAACAAATAAAAATAATTTTATGAAGGATTTAACAAAAGACATAAGCAACAGCTTAATTTAAAATCTACAGCAAACTAATGAGAAATATTTTAATCATTATTTTATTTTTAAGCATACAATTCGCTAGAGCCCAAAAAACTTACGATAAAATTAGCATCACTTATGACAATGCTAGCATAACTGACGTGATAAAAAAAATTGAAGCTAGTTCTGATTATCGTTTTTTTTATGTAGAAGATTGGTTTAATGAAAATTACAGAATTTCTGGGCAGTACAACAATATCGCGCTACCAATTATTTTGGATGATGTGTTTGACCAAACCATTATCAATTATTATATAAATGATGACAAAAGTGTAATTTTAACCCAAAACAATATTATTTACGATACGCTTCCTACTGATTTTTTTGGAAAAATGAAAAAAGAAGAATATCAAATTGAAGAAACCAATCCTGTATTTATTACTCAAAACTCAAATACAAAAAAAAGAGGTATAGAAACTATCAGAATTGGTAAAGAAAATAAAAATGCTACCCAAAAAACATTTACTCTTTCTGGTAAAGTAGTAAATGCAACTACTAACGAATTCATCCCAAACCTCGTATTAACTATTCCATCTAAAAATATTAATGCAGTTACCGATTTAGATGGAAACTATAGTTTGGAATTACCTGTGGGTGAAAATATGCTTGAATTAAAATCTTTAGGCATGTTAGACACCAAAAAGAAAGTTGTCATTTATAACAATGGTACTCATAACTTTAGTATGGAAGAAAATCCTGAAATGCTAGATGAAGTTTTGATTGATGCGGATAAAGATGACAATATAAAGGAATCCATTGGTGGAATTACCAAAATTCAGGTAAAAGATATCAAAACCATTCCCTTAGTATTAGGAGAGCGAGATGTATTAAAAGTGGCAACCACCCTACCTGGTATCTCTACTGCAGGTGAAGGAGCTGCAGGTTACAATGTAAGAGGGGGAAAAACAGATGAAAATTTAATGTTATTAGATAACGCGGTAATCTATAACCCAACACACTTTTTTGGACTTTTCTCTGCCCTAAATCCTTATACAACAGGAGATTTAGAAATATATAAGGGTAATATCCCTGCACAATATGGTGGTAGATTATCCTCTGTATTTGATATTACTACCAAATCTGGAGATAATAAAAAATTTAAAGGGGAAGGTGCTATTGGACCTGTAACTAGTAATTTAACTTTAGAGATTCCAATAATAGAAGATAAAGCTTCGCTTATTGTTGGTGGTAGATCAACTTATTCAGACTGGCTATTAAAAGCTACTGGGGATGAGAAATTAGAAAATAGTGAGGCTTCATTTTATGATGCAGTTTTAAAATACAACCACCAATTTGATGATAATAACAACCTACAAGCAACAGCCTATTATAGTAAAGATAAATTTAGTATTTCATCCGATTCTTTGTATGGTTATAGCAATGGGTTGATGTCATTAAAGTGGAACCATAAATTCAATGAAAGAAATCAAGCAAGTCTAATTTTTGCCCATAGTAATTATGATTTTAACATAGCGTACGACAGTAATGGAAATAATAATTTTGATTTTGCCTATAATGTTAAAGAAACAGAAGCTAAACTTTTAATGAAATATTTCTTAAATGAAAAGCATACATTCGATTACGGAGTGTCTAGCAAATTATACAACAATCACCCAGGTAAAAAAACTCCCAAAGGGTCTTCTTCCATTGTGGATCCTTTTGAAGTTGATCAAGAAAGAGCATTAGAATCCGCAGTATTTATATCTGATAATTTTAATATCTCTAAAAAATTCTCCATTTATGCAGGATTAAGATACTCCTATTATGCCTATTTAGGTGAAACTGATCAAACAGTTTATGCAGATGGGTATCCTAAAAATGAAGGAACAGCAATTGATACATTGCACTTTGGAAAAAATGAAGTTGCTAAAAACTATGGTGGGCCAGAAGTAAGGTTGTCTGCTAGATATTCTTTTACACCTAGTTTTTCAGTGAAAGCAAGTTATAATAATAATTATCAATTTATCCATACACTATCCAATAACACAACCGCCTCCCCAACAGATACTTGGAAATTATCTGATTATAATATTAAGCCACAAACCGCTAACCAATATTCTCTTGGGCTATATAAAAACCTAGATGGAAATGTATATGAATTTAGCTTAGAAGGTTATTACAAGCAGTTAAAAAACACAGTAGATTATAAGGTTGGAGCTGAGCTATTATTAAATAATTCCATCGAATCAGAAATTTTACAAGGAGATGGAAGAGCTTATGGTGTAGAGTTCCTGGTCAAGAAAAATAAAGGTAGATTAAATGGTTGGATTGGGTATACTTACTCAAAATCACAAATAAAACTAGACAGTGAGTTTAG
>JAUIAA010000149.1 GCA_030425715.1 Bacteroidia bacterium
GCTTGTGAAGAATTGAATTTAGACAGTACCACGGTAGCTTTAAATGGCGGTGAAGATTATGAATTGCTTTTTACCATTGCTCAAAATGATTTTCCTAAAATCAAAGGGAACCCAAATTTTACAGTTATTGGTCACATGACAGATGTGGAACAAGGTGCAAATTTAATTACCAGAGCAAACCAAAAAATAGAAATCATTGCACAAGGTTGGAATGCATTAGAAAACTAGCCTATTATTCTTTTTTAGGAATCATTACTTTGCCGTCATACGATATGCTATTGCGTATGCTACTGATTAAAAATACGGAAGTATTGCGATTTTTAAAAACGGTTATGGTAAAATCTAAATTTTCATTAGCATCTAAAGTGTTGAATTTTACGGTAATTTTTTGCTTTTTATCGTCGTGTTCCACACTGTATTTTTCAATTTTTCCAATAAAATTAATGCCTCCTTTTCCGTTTAGCCCAATCGTTGCAGAATGTGCTACACCAAAAAAAGGTAGAGCAATATTGGCAGAATCTTTGTCTATTTTTAAATAATTTGGGCTGTTAGTTAGGCTTACCCTTTGCCCGCTCATCGGATTTACCCATTGGGCTTCAAAATTATAAATACCAGATTCTATCAAAGCTTTGGTAGCCTCATATTCTTTTAATCCTTCTTTTGCTTTACGAGCCTTCTTTTCTGATTTAGTTTGCGCAAAGCCAAAAGTAAGTGTAAACACAAAAAGTAGTGAGTAGGTTAAATTTTTCATAATCGATTGATTTTGATATATAAATTTAATGATAAACTTTGTAAATCAAGAAGTTTTTGTGCTGTTTAATCTTTACAGAATTGATGGAGTTCTTCCAATAGCTCCGTTTGATTTTCAATAAAACTCATATGGCCATCGGGGAATTCCACAACTTTCACATTGGTATTTTTGGTTTGGGCAATTAATGAACTGTACTCCAATGCAGGATCTTGTTTGCCAATGACCATTAAAAATGGAATATTTTTTAAATGAAATAAGGAAGTTCTGTCTTTACGAATTTTCATTCCTTCTAAGGAGGCAATAATGGCTTGTTGCGAAATTTGTAATGCCTCTTTGGTGATTTGCTCAATTCTCTTGGCAAACAAGGTTTGATTTTTTTCTGTAAATAAATTTGGAATGGCCATTTTTACAAAAATTGTTGGATTGTATTTTACGGCTGTAATGGCTCTATCCCGGTTGGTTTGCTTTGCAACAGAATCTGCCAAGGCAGTTGAATTTAGCAAACAAATTTTTTGTACATTTTCTAGATATAATTCGGCGAAAGCCAAAGCTATATAACCGCCCAAGCTATGGCCAATAAAAATACATTTCTCAACTTTAAGATAATCTAAAACAAACTTTACCATTTCGGCCTGTGTTTCCATGGTGTGTATGTACCCTAGATTTTCCGTTTTTCCATGCCCCAGTAAGTCGATACAAATTACCCGTTGGGTTTTTGCTAACACAGGTGCTATATCTTTCCACATATTTAGGTTTTCTAAAAAACCATGTAGTAAAACCACCGTATTTCCTTTGCCAGAATCGGTAAAGTGAATGTTGGTGTTTTTGTAGTTTAATATTGCCATATGATGTAAAAAAACCAGTCTAAGACTGGTTCATTAAAGTTTCTATTTCTTCTACTTCTATAGGGATATTTGCCATCAAATTAAATGGTTCTCCACTTTCTTGAATTACATAATCATCTTCTAAACGAATACCTAGGTTTTCTTCTGGTATGTAAATTCCAGGTTCTACAGTAAAAACCATACCTGCTTCCATAGGTTCTGTTAAAATACCGTAATCGTGCGTATCTAATCCCATATGATGTGATGTGCCGTGCATAAAGTATTTTTTATAAGCAGGCCAATCCGGATCTTCTTTGTCTACATCTTCTTGGCTAATCAATCCTAATTCAATCAATTCTTTGGTCATTAATTTACCTACTTCTACATGATAATCTGCCCAAATAGTTCCTGGCACCAGCATACTAGCAGCAGCGTTTTTAACTCTTAAAACAGCATTATATACTGCTTTTTGACGATCTGTGAATTTTCCTGACACAGGTACACTTCTTGTCATGTCACTTGCATAGTTTGCATAACCAGCACCTACATCCATTAAAATTACATCACCTGCCTTACATTCTTGGTTGTTTTCAATATAATGTAAAACACAGGCGTTATATCCTGAGCCTACAATTGGAGTATAGGCAAATCCGCTTGCGCGATTTTTAATAAATTCATGTATAAATTCTGCTTCGATTTCGTATTCCATCACCCCAGGTTTGATAAAATTTAAAACCCTTTTAAACCCTTTTTCGGTTATATCACATGCCTGTTGAATTAAATCAATTTCTTCTTTTTCTTTTACTGATCTAATTCTTTGTAAAATAGGTTGACTTCTTAAATAGGTATGAGCTGGGTATTTTTTTTGAAGTTCTTTGATAAATCTCGCATCTCTAGTTTCTGTTTCTACGCTAGCGCGATAGTGCTCATTGGTGTTGATGTACACCTTTTCTGCCATAGTCATCAATTCAAATAAAACTTTATCTAAATCTTGTAGCCAAAAAACACTCTGTATTCCTGAAGTTTCAAATGCTTTTGCTTTGGTTAATTTTTCGCCTTCCCAAACGGCTATATGCTCATTGGTTTCTTTTAAAAACAAAATTTCTTTATAATTTTCTTTAGGCGCATCAGGAAAAATTACCAATACACTTTCCTCTTGATCCACACCTGATAAATAAAAAATATCGCGATGTTGTGCAAAGGGTAAAGTACTATCTGCGCTAATTGGGTAAATATCGTTAGAATTGAAAATTGCCATAGAATTCGATTCCATTCGCTGAGCAAATTTTTTGCGATTTTTTACAAATAAATTGGAATCAATTGGTAAATACTTCATGAATATGATTTTAAAAATAGGACAACAAATTTAGGAATTAGTTAGAATTTTACCGCACAAATACTTAAGTTTATTCTTTTGAATTTGGGTAAACGTATCATGAAAAAAGGGCTTTGTATTTTTTTAATTTTTTATACTTTTCAACTACAAAGCCAATCTGCTACAGCATCCTTTTTTAAATTGAGTAGTCCAGAAAAATGGTGGGTCATATTTCATCCATTTCAAGCAAAAAAAGCTTTAAATATTACAACTTTTACTTTTAGAAAAACAGATTCTTTAAAAGCTGTTAAAATCTTAGGGAACGATTTAAATGGCGGACAATTAGATGCTTTTAAACACAGTTTTTGGATGGCTAATTTGGCACAAAGCATTGGGGTTAAAGCAGCTTTAAAATTAGGTAAAGCACATGAAAAAGGCAATTATAGATTCTATAAAAAAAATAAATTGGAGGATGGATTTTTACCCGATAAGGCCT
Source organism: Bacteroidia bacterium (assembly GCA_030425715.1). Lineage (GTDB taxonomy): Bacteria > Bacteroidota > Bacteroidia > Flavobacteriales > Flavobacteriaceae > Lutimonas. The sequence continues at coordinate 3,387 of JAUIAA010000149.1, forward strand.
CATCGGATATGGACTTATTCAATAATGAAGTGGGCGTAAAAATCTTAAAGGAAAATCCAGAACTGCATACTGCAGATTTAATAGATAAGGTTATTCTTTCGATATTAAATGGGGAGATGAAAATAATTAAAAAAAATAAAGAAGGTCAGTTTCTAGATTGTTCAGGAAATAAAATCTTAAAAGTAGATTTAATAGGAAGGTGGGAAAACAAAAAGTGTTTGGTTAACTCCAACCAAATCCCAAGCAGTTCGATTTAAACTACCACAAATTTAGTATATTGCACATTCAATTTTTGCAAAAATTTATGTCATACATTTTCATCAAAAACAGATCCAAATATCTTGTATTGTTCATTTTACTACTGCAAAGCTGCTTACTTTTTGCTCAAGATTATTTGCCTGCGAAACCCAAGCTAGAGACAAGTGTGTATGATTATGCTAAAATGATGAGTACTGTTGAAAGTAAATCATTAGAGCAAAAATTAATCCGTTATAACGACACAACCTCTACCCAATTAGTGGTAATTACTTTAAATACTTTGCAGGGTAATGATATTGCAATTTACGCTACGGAACTTGCCCATAAATGGGGAATAGGTCAAGCCGATAAAGACAATGGAGTGCTCGTTTTGGTTGCTAAAGAAGAGCGGAAAGTAACCATTAGAACAGGCTATGGGATGGAGCATCTTCTTACCGATGCACTTTCTAAGCGTATCATTGAAAATATAATTACACCTGAGTTTAAGCAGGGAAATTTTTACGCCGGACTAGATAAGGGAACCACCGTTATTATGCAAATTATGAATGGCGAATACCAAGGGAAACCCGTTATAAATAGGCAAGAGGATGGTTTTCCACCAATTTTATTTTTGATTATTTTTATCGTTATTATGATGGTGCTCTCTAGAAATAGACGGGGAGGCGGTAAGAATAATCGTGGCAATAAAGGAGGAGGTTTTTCTTTGCTAGATGCCATTATTTTAAGTAATGCTGGTCGAGGCGGCTTTGGTGGTGGCGGATTCGGAGGCGGAGGCTTTGGCGGGGGTTCTGGTAGCGGAGGTTTTGGTGGAGGTTTCGGTGGTGGCTTTGGCGGTGGTGGCTTTGGCGGCGGCGGTGCTAGTGGTGGTTGGTAGTTAGAAATAATCTGATACCTGTTCTACAATAAAATGTATATTTAACCAATAACTAAAAACTACTTCTTCCTAAAATAAATTACGATAGGTACACCGTTAAAATCATAAATTTCGCGTAATTTATTTTCCACATATCGTTTGTAAGGGTCGCGAACATACTGCGGTAAATTTGCAAAAAACACAAATTGAGGGGTGGCAGTTGGCAACTGCATGCAGTATTTTATTTTTACAAATTTCCCTTTGTAGGCCGGAGGTGGATTTTGTTTGATAACCTCTAGCATGGTTTCATTTAACTTACTGGTAGCAATTTTTTTCTTTCTGTTTTCGTATACCTCAACTGCCGTTTCAATGGCTTTAAAAATTCTTTGCTTGGTTAGTGCAGAGATGAAAAGTATAGGAACATTGGTAAAAGGTGCAATTTCTTTTTTAATGGTTTCTGTAAACATTTTTGTAGTATGGGTATCTTTTTCTACCAAATCCCACTTGTTTACTAAAATTACCAATCCTTTTTTATTTTTTTCAGCCAACCAAAATATATTTTGATCTTGCCCTTCAAAACCTCTGGCTGCATCAATAATTAAGATACAAACATCACTGTATTCAATTGCTCTAACCGATCGCATAACCGAGTAGAATTCTAAATCGTCTTTAACTTTTGATTTTTTACGAATACCAGCCGTATCTACCAAATTAAATTCAAATCCAAATCGATTGTAAATGGTGTCATTTGAATCTCTAGTTGTACCAGCAATATCGGTAACAATATATCTATCTTCACCAATCAAAGCATTGATAAAAGAGGATTTTCCCGCATTTGGTCGTCCAACCACTGCAAACCTTGGTAGCTCACTTATTGCTTCCTCTTCTTTTTCAGGAAGAGATTTTACTAGCGCATCTAATAAATCACCCGTTCCACTACCATTGATACTTGCAATGGTGTAAAATTCCCCTAAACCTAGAGCGTAAAACTCTATAGCTTCCTCATTTTTTTTAGCGTTATCTACCTTATTTACTACTAAAAAAACAGGTTTTTTTACGGGTCTAAGTAATTGTGCCACTTCTTCATCCATTCCTGTAACTCCCGATTCTACATCTACCATAAAAATAATAGCATCCGCCTCTTCAATAGCCAATTCAACTTGTTTGTCAATCTCGGCTTCAAAAACATCATCACTTCCAACCACATAACCACCAGTGTCTATTAAAGAGAACTCTTTGCCGTTCCAATCGGTCTTGCCATAATGTCGATCTCTTGTTACACCACTAACAGCATCAACAATTGCCTCTCTTCGTTGAATTAAT
>JAUIAA010000150.1 GCA_030425715.1 Bacteroidia bacterium
CAAAACGATACTAGATACGCTACCTCCAAAATTAAGTGTTTTACATTTTGTGAATTCAGGAAGTGAAGCGAATGAATTAGCTATCAGAATGGTAAAATCTGCCACTAATGAGCGAGATATCATTGCATCTGAAGTAGGATACCACGGAAACAGTAATATGTGTATTGATATATCTTCTTATAAATTTGATGGTAAAGGTGGGCAGGGAGCGCCAGAACACACACATATTTTTCCATTACCAGATTCATTTCGAGGTAAGTATAGAGGTAAAAATACCGGAGAATTATATGCTAAAGAAGTTCAAAAACAGATTGCTATTATTCATGCAAAAAACCGCGGTGTTGGTGCGCTAATTTTAGAGCCAATTATCAGTTGTGGTGGTCAAATTGAATTGCCTGAAGGTTTTTTAAAACAAGCTTATACATATATAAGAGAAGCTGGAGGGCTTTGTATTTCTGACGAAGTACAAACGGGTTGCGGACGTATGGGTAAAACCTTTTGGGGCTTTGAACTACATGATGTAGTTCCTGATATTGTTACCATAGGAAAGCCTTTAGGAAACGGGCATCCTGTTGCTGCTGTAGCTTGTACACAGGCTGTTGCCGATAAGTTTGCCAATGGCATGGAGTATTTTAACACCTTTGGCGGGAACCCCGTATCCTGTGCTATTGCTACAGAAGTTTTACAAACAGTAAAACGTGAAAAATTACAAGATAATGCTTTAAAAATTGGGTCGTTTTTAAAATTAGAACTAAAAAAACTCGCCAATCAATTTCCGATTATTGGAGATGTACGTGGTCAAGGTTTATTTTTAGGTATTGAACTGGTTGATAGAGAAATGAACCCACTAGCGGCACAAACAGACTATTTGGCAAATCGTATGAAAGATCATGGCATTTTAATGAGCACCGATGGTCCAGATCACAATGTATTAAAAATAAAGCCGCCTCTTGTTTTTAGTAAAGACAATGCCCATGATTTAATTTATTATCTAAGAAAAATTCTTAACGAAGATTTTATGACAAACTACTAATGAAAAAAATTATTCCTATATTCCTATTATTGCTCCTAGTTTTAAGCTGTGAACAAAAACCCTTGAAAAAAGTTCCAGAACAAGTATTTCACTTCAATCATCAAATATTTGAAGAAAATAAATTACCCCCAAGAGCTTCATTCTTTATTTTTGAAAACCCTGATATTTCTGAAAAAGAAAATTCAAAACGCTTTATTAGTTTAAATGGGGATTGGAAATTTAATTGGGTAAAAGACCCTAAACAGCGTCCAAGCACCTTCCAAAATATAAATTTCGACGATTCGAATTGGACCAATATACCTGTTCCTGCCAACTGGGAAGTAGAAGGTTTTGGGCATCCTATTTATTTAGACGAACGCTACCCATTTACCACCAAATGGCCTGATGCACCAACAGATTACAATCCTGTAGGCACCTATCGTAAAAATATTACCTTAACTAAAGAATTTCTATCTGAGGATATTATCCTTCATTTTTCTGGAGCTAAATCTGCTATGTACGTTTATATTAACGGAAACTACGTTGGCTATTCTCAGGGTAGCAAAACCCCTGCCGAATTTAATATCAGCAAATATTTAAAACAGGGAAAAAATCTTATCGCCTTACAAATGTTTCGCTGGAGTGATGCTAGTTATTTAGAAAGCCAAGACATGTTACGTATGAGTGGAATTGAACGTGAAGTATATTTGTATGCTAGACCAAAAGTATTTGTTAGCGATTATTACACAAATTCAACTTTAGATAATACTTATAAAAATGGAGTGCTAAATGGAACTGTATCCATTACAAACACAACAAGTAAAGAAGCATTAAAAGAAATTATTTTTCAAATTCAAGATTACGATTCAACTGTTGTTTACACAAAAAGAAAATTAACCATTCCAGCAAATGCCACAAAAGAGTTTCATTTTAACGATACTATTGAAAATATCAAGTCTTGGTCTGCAGAAACTCCTTATTTATACGCTTTATCCATTTCTTTAGATTACGATCAATTTATTAAAAAATCAGTTGGTTTTAAACGTGTTGAAATTAAAAATAGCCAGGTTTTAATAAATGGAAAAGCAGTTTATTTTAAAGGTGTTGACAGGCATGAAACCAATCCTTTTACCGGTCATGTAGTTTCCAAAACATCTATGGAAATGGATATTAAATTAATGAAACAAAATAACATTAATGCCGTACGAAGTTCCCATTATCCAAATGATTCATATTGGCTAGACTTATGTGATAAATATGGATTATATGTAATTGATGAAGCCAATATTGAAAGCCATCCGCTTGCGATTCACGATAGTACACAAATTGGTAATGAAATGAGTTGGTTGCCTGCGCATATGGCACGTATCCAACGCATGTTTTATAGAGATAGAAACCACCCTTCTATCTATGCTTGGTCCTTAGGAAACGAAGCTGGTAAAGGTGCTGTTTTTAAAGCGACATACAAGTGGTTAAAAACACAAGACAACAACCGTATTGTACAATATGAACCTGCTGGAAAAGAAGATTATACAGATGTTTATTGCCCAATGTATCCTAAACCTGAATATTTAATTGCACATGGTAAATCCAACTCTGATAAACCTTCCATTATGATTGAATACGCCCATGCGATGGGAAATTCTGTGGGGAACTTACAAGACTATTGGGATATTATTGAAACCTACCCAAATCTTCAGGGAGGTTATATTTGGGATTGGGTGGACCAAAGTTTAGAGTATAAAGATAAAAATGGCAAACCTTACCTTGCTTACGGGCACGATTACCATCCCGATTTACCAACAGATGGTAATTTTTTAAACAATGGATTGGTGGATCCATACCGTAATCCTCATCCTCATTTAACCGAAGTTAAAAAGGTGTATGAGCCAGTTCAATTTGATTTTCTAAACCATCGTATAGTATTAAAAAACAAAAAATTCTTTACCAATTTATCCAATAAGTATATTTCTTGGTCACTTTTGGAGGAGGGGAAAACTATTTTAACCCATACTATTTCAAACATCACAACCCCTCCACAAGAGAAACAGTCTTTTATCATTGAACAATTTTCAAATTTAGACCCTTTAAAAGAATATATTTTAGAAGTTCGTTTACTACAAAAAAAAGCAACTGCTTTAATACCCAAAAATTTTGAAGTTGCTTGGGACCAATTCATAATTCAAAAAGGGACACGGAGCACCAATATAGTTACACAAAAAAATGATTTAGTAATTTCTAAAGAAAACGCTACCTTTCGCATTGAAAATAAAAATGTTACTTTGAAAATTGATGCCAATACTGGAGAAATTAATACTTGGTTATTTAACGGGAAAACCATCACCCAACAGCCTATTCGCCCTAACTTTTGGCGCCCTCCAACCGATAACGACTTAGGAAATGGTATGGATAGATGGGCTAAAATATGGCAAAATGCTACTTATAATTACAAAGCAAAACTTACCAATGTGCCTAAAAAAAATTCGCTGGGAGTAGCTTTTAAAGTTACCTATCTGCTGCCAAAAAAAGAGGCTAATGTTAGCATAGATTATATTTTAGCTACAAATGGTTCTTTAAAAGTATCTTATTCTTTTGAACCCCTAAAAACCAACTTACCCAACTTACCAAGATTAGGCGTTTATTTAACGCTTCCTAATAATTTTACCGAAACCACTTGGTATGGTAGAGGTCCAAATGAAAGCTATTGGGATAGAAAATCAGGAACAAAATTGGGTGTTTTTACTGGCAAAATTACAGATCAATTTGAACGCTATTCGAGACCTCAAGAAACAGGCAATAAAACCGATATACGCTGGGTTACGGTAAGCTCTAACGCTATAATAGTAAAAACTGTAAACAATAGTACGCTTTTAAATACCAGTACTTGGCCTTTTCACATGAAAGAATTAGATTTCAATAGTGAAGAAGGAGCAACTTCAGCATCAGGGTTAGTTCCTGTAACTAAAAAACATGGAGCTGATATTTTAACAGGATCTTCTGTTCAGTGGAATATAGATTTACAGCAAATGGGAGTTGGTGGAGATACCTCTTGGGGTAGATTGGTACATCCCGAATACACGATTCCGGCAAATAAAAAATACACCTATTCATTCACTATTCAACCTTTAATAAAATAAAATATGCAGTTTATTACCTTTATCGCATTTACGCTTTTAGTCGCATTAATTTCCTTTATAAAAACTAGAAAAACAGATGAAAACTCATCAGATGGGTATTTTCTTGGCGGAAGAAGTTTAACAGGCGTGGTTATTGCTGGATCCTTATTACTAACCAATCTTTCTACAGAGCAAATTGTTGGACTAAACGGTGCTGCATTTAAAGAAGGTATCTTGGTAATGGCTTGGGAAACTTTAGCCGCAATCGCCATGGTAATAACCGCAGTATTTTTATTGCCAAGATATTTAAAAGGAGGGATAACAACTGTTCCTCAATTTTTAGAAAATCGCTACGATAAAGTAACCAAAACCATCACTTCAGCACTATTTTTGAGTGGCTATGTTGTGGTACTCCTACCTATAGTTTTATATTCTGGTGCACTTGCAATTAACACCATGTTCGATATTCCAGAACTTCTAGGCGTTTCTAGTAACACTGCTTTATGGATAACCGTTTGGGGAATAGGAATAATAGGTTCTATCTACGCTATATTTGGCGGATTAAAAGCTGTTGCAGTTTCAGATACCATCAATGCCGTTGGTTTATTGATAGGAGGATTATTAATCCCGTTTTTTGGATTACTTATGGTTGGCGATGGGAGTATAACCGAAGGATTATCCATTTTAATGCGTGATAACCCTGAAAAATTCAAATCTCTAGGCGGCCCTAAATCCTCCATTCCTGTTGGTACTATCTTTACAGGAATGATGCTGGTGCAATTGTTTTATTGGGGAACCAACCAGGCCATTATCCAAAGAGCATTCGGAGCAAAAAATTTAAAAGAAGGTCAAAAAGGATTATTGCTTGCCTCTTTTATCAAAATATTAGGTCCCTTAATTGTGGTTCTACCTGGGATTATTGCTTTTCATCTTTTTGGCAATACCCTAGACAACCCTGATCAAGCTTACCCCATGTTAGTAACCAAAGTATTACCAACTGCTTTAGTAGGTTTCTTTGCGGCAGTATTATTTGGTGCTATTTTAAGTTCATTTAACTCTGCACTAAATAGTTCGGTAACCTTGTTTGGTATTGACATATACAAATCGCATATTAAAAAAAATGCAACAGAAAAAGAAACCGTAAAAGCTGGAAAATTATTTGGCTTACTTTTAGCCATACTATCTATGTGCATTGCTCCATTAATTGCCAATGCTCCTGATGGGTTATTTGGTTATTTACAAGAGGTTAACGGTTGTTATAGCATACCTATTTTAACTATCATCGTTGTGGGCTATCTTACCAAATATGTACCTGCTATTGCTGCAAAAATTGCTATAATTTCAGGTGTGGTTTTATACAGTATTAGTCAATTTATTTTAAAACCCTATGTTTTTGGTGAAGATAACTATCCGCATTATTTACATGTTATGGCCATTCTTTTTGTTCTAAACATAATTATCATGTTAGTTATTGGCAAATTCAAACCTAGGGCAGAACCTTATGAACAAGTATATACCCATCAAGTGGATATAACACCTTGGAAACATTTAAAAAAAGTTGGGATTGCTGTTTTTCTAATTGTTTTAGGAATATACATTTACTTTATATAAGGCTATGAATTTATCGTTACTAAACAAAGTAAAATCTGAATTTTATGCAAAATT
>JAUIAA010000151.1 GCA_030425715.1 Bacteroidia bacterium
AAAGATAAATATGTAGTTCTAACAATTGTCATATAGCTGTACAAAGAAAATAAAACAAAAGGATAAAAGTTTATATTTGTGCACTAAATTTAGAAGTTGTAACATTTAAATCAGGATTTCGTCCAATAAAGAAAAAGTAAATTATATGACATTTTTACGCGAGTTAGTTGCTGTTATTTTAGGAGTATTTATATCATGTTTTATCATGTTTTTTGTGATGATAGGAGTTGCATCAGCATTAGGCGACTCCTTTATAGAGGTGGATAAAGTAAAGGTAAAAAAGAACTCTATTTTAACATTAAATTTAAAAGAAGAAATAAAAGATTATGCCCCCAAAAGTGGCGAACCATTTAGTGAAGTTTTTGGTTTTGACGAAAGAAAATTAGGGCTTAATGAAATAATCAATGCTATTGAAAATGCCAAATACGATAACAATATTTTAGGTATTAGTATTGAAGCTTTACAAATAAATGCAGGTATTGCCCAGACCCAAGCTATTCGAAAAAAGTTGGAAGAGTTTAAAGAGTCGGGTAAATTTATTACTGCTTATGCAGATATTTATACACAAAAAAATTATTATCTCAGCTCTGTGGCCGATTCTATTTATGTAAACCCAGTGGGTCAAATTGATTTTAAAGGATTGTCTGGCGAGATTTTGTATTTTAAAGATTTTCAAGATAAGTATGGTGTAAAAATGGAGGTGGTTCGTCATGGTAAATATAAAAGTGCTGTTGAACCATTCCTTACCAATAGCATGAGTGATGCCAATAGAGAACAAACAGAATCTTTTTTAAATTCTATTTGGGATGAATTGGTAAAAGGTATTGCCATAAATAGAAATAAAACAGTTGACGAAATAAACTATATTGCTGATGAATTACTTGCAAGATCGCCAAAATTAGCGGTTGAAAATAAAATGGTTACCCGAGCACTTTTTAGAGATGAATATAAAAAAGTTTTAGAAATGGCTTCGGATGTGAATTCGGAAGACGCTATTTATGCAATTTCATTAAAAGATTATATTTCAACAGGAAAAGGAAGAAGAGAGTACACTGCAGCAACAGATAAAATTGCAGTAGTTTATGCGCAAGGAGAAATTATTTATGGAAAAGGTAATGAAAATACAATAGGTCAAGAGTTGATGCTAGAAACCCTAGAAAAAGTAAGAAAAGCTAGCAATATTAAAGCTGTGGTGTTTAGAATCAATTCTCCAGGAGGAAGTGCTTTGGCATCAGATATTATTTGGCGCGAACTTGAATTACTAAAAAAAGAAAAACCTTTGGTTGTTTCTATGGGAGATGTAGCTGCCTCAGGTGGCTATTATATTGCATGTAATGCAAATGTTATAGTTGCAGAACCAACCACAATAACAGGAAGTATTGGTGTTTTTGGAATGTTACCAAACATTAGCACTTTGGCAGATAATTTAGGTATAAACGCAGAGCAAGTAGGTACTAATAAACAATCTATAGATTATAGTCTTTTTGAACCTATGTCAAAATCTTTTTATAACCTAACCGAAGAAGGTATTGAAAATGTTTATACTACTTTTTTAAATAGAATTGTTGCTGGTAGAGGAATGACTTTCGAAGCCGTAGATAGTATTGCACAGGGTAGGGTATGGTCTGGAACAGAAGCTTTAGAAAACGGACTAGTAGATCAATTGGGTAATTTAAACGATGCAATTTCCGTTGCTGCCGAATTGGCCGAGATTGAAAGTTTTTCTATTAGAAATTACCCGAGTTATGAAAAAGATTTTAAAGAAATGTTTCAATTTCCTTTTGCTAAAAGTAGTAATACTATATTAAAAGAGGAGTTAGGAAGTGAATATTTTACTTTGTATAATAAGTTTAAAGCATTGGCAAATATCAATGGTGTACAAGCTAGATTACCTTTTTTATTAGAAATTAATTAATTTAATAAATCATTCGTTTCATTTCACTTCTATATTTGGAAGCACTTTTACCAGTAAATTCATTAAATTTTTTGTTGAAATGAGAAAAGTTATTGAATCCACATTCATAACAAATATCTGCGATACTCATTGAACTTTCCGATAATAGTTTAGTTGCGTGTACAATTCTATATTCATTTACCAAATTGGTAAAAGTTTTACTGGTAGCTTTTTTAAAGTACCTACAAAATGCAGGAATGGTCATGCTAACCAAATTGGATATTTCGTCTAAGGTAATTTGATTTTGAAAATTTTTGTTGATATACTTATAAATAACATCAATTTTTTCATTATCCTGCGGCTCAGCTTCAAAGGCAAAACCATTCACATTTAAAATTGTATAATCGGCAGAGTTGGCGAGGTAATTTAAAATTTCTATTAATTGGATAATACGATTAAAATTGTTTTCATTGATAAGACGTTCAATTTTTGAACCAATTAATGATTTGGTTTCTTTATGAAATAGCAATCCTTTTTTTGCTTTTTCTAATAAGTCTGAAATAGGATGCATTTCTGGCAAGGTTAAGAAAGGCGCTCCTAAAATATCTGGTTTAAATTGTATGATGGTTTCTTTTCCACTAGTGGTAAGTCTATCCACAAATCCATTATGCGGTAGATTGGATCCAATTAATAGTAACTGACTATTATTGAAATAGGACAGATGACTACCAATATGCCTTTTCCCTTGGCCTTTATTAACATATACCAATTCTATTTCAGGATGAAAATGCCAAAAAGGACTATTATTGGCAATTTGATTTTTATGTTGCTTAATTAAAATAGAATTGCCAAATTCTGGACTTACTTTCTCAAATGCAGGTTTTTTGAACACATTAACTAATTTATAGTACAAATATAAATGGTAAACTACTTGCTAGTTTATTCATAATTACCATAAATATATGCAAAATTAACATTAATAAATTGTTAAGTTATTTATACAGTTAATTTACTATATATATTGGTTAATTGTTTTGTTTTTCTAGACTGTACTTACACATACCTTTGTCATGTCTAATAACTAAATTAAAAATTATGAAAACAAAAGAAATTATGAAAACAACTGTTAGAAAAGTATTATTTGGAGTTTTAGTGCATATGGTTACCTTTGGTTACGCTGCAACACCTACCAACAAACACATTGAATCGGAAGAATTATTAACTGTTAAATATGACAATATTAAAAGTGGTTCTATTCTGTTTATTAAAGATAATCAAGGGATTGTTTTGTATAGAGAATTGATTAACAAAACAGGAGATTACACTAAAAAATTTGATTTAACTTCTTTACCAAACGGTAACTATATTCTTGAACTAGAGGATGATGTAAAAATTAAGATTACTCCATTTTTTGTAAAGTCGAATAGCATAGCATTTGAAAAAGAAAATAGTTATGAAATTAACAAACCAATAGTATATGTTAAAGGTGATAATGTAATAGTTTCAAAACTATCATTAAACGGAAAACCATTAAGTGTAAGTATTTATTATAAAAACAACGAATTAGTTTTTAATGAGACTATTCAAGATGAAGGCTGGTCAATCGGTAGAAAGTATGATTTTTCCACTTCTGCAAAAGGAGAGTATAAAGTAGTTACCAAAACAGAAGGAAGAGTATTTAGAAAAAGTGTCTATATCAAATAAAAATTGAGTATTGATTAATTGTGAGTAAATTGAATTGTAAGCAATTAGTATTTCAAATCGCCTAAGTCTAATTAGGCGATTTTTTTTGATATTTTACAAAGCTATAATCAAACTGATTCTTTTCATCCTTTGAAAAATCATCTCTAGAAATTTCCTCCCAAATATTTTTGTCAATTTCAGGAAAAAAAGCATCTGCATCAAATTTATGATGGACTAAGGTTAAATCTAGTTTATCAGCAATATCCATGGCTTGTTTGTAAATCTCTGCGCCACCCAAAATATAAGGATTGTCATCTTCTTTTGCAGCTGCAATAGCTTCACCCAAAGAGTTTACTACTATGCAATTTTCTACATGGTAATCTTTATTACGAGTAATAATAATGGTAGTTCTATTTGGTAGCGGTTTGCCTAGTGATTCAAAGGTTTTTCTACCCATGATAATATGATGTCCATTGGTAACTTCTTTAAATCGTTTTAAATCTGCAGGTAAATGCCATATAAGTTGATTGTCTTTGCCAAGAGCACCGTTCTTAGCAACTGCCGCAATAATAGTAAGCATAGTTGTAAGTTTTCAGGAGGTTATAGAAGTGTCATCGCCGTTACTATCGTTATTAAAAACACCCTTATTTTCTAATTTGGTTTCTAATTTTTCTTTCATTATTTCATGCTTTTCCACTAGTTTTTCCGTTTCAATGCGTTCCCATTCCTTACCAAAAAACCTATTGGTAACAAATACATTGAAAAAATGAATGCATAAAAAGAAAAGCCATATAAAAATTCCCCATACGTACCAATCTAGCTCTACATGAAATTTCATTACTTTATTTAAAACAATAAAAAACGTAGAACCGATTAAAAAAAGCACAAAATGAGAAATTAAGCGTTTTTTTTGTTTCGCTCTTTTTCTTGCTTTTTCAAATATTTCGAATTGATCTTGGTTTGGTTTCAAAATAATTTCAAATTACATTTCTTTAACCCATTCTTTAATATAATCAGTAAAATCTTCTTTATGATTAAAATCTGCATTTTTATTGTTTTCTAAAGCAAAACCTTCATTTGCCTTAGTCTGTAATGAGTGTATATAATCTCTCACTTTTTCTAAAGTTTGCAAATTGTCTAATTGGGTTATTTTTTGAATGATATTGTATTTTAGTTGTAGCACTTCCATAGTTGAATTTTTTAACAGATTAAACAGAAACTTTTCCTTTGATGTGTGGGTGTGGGTTATAATCTACTAAATTAAAGTCTTTAAACGTAAAATCAAAGATATTTTTCACATTTGGATTGATTTCCATTTTTGGCAACGCTCTTGGCGATCGGCTTAACTGTAAATCAATTTGTTCTTTATGGTTGCTATAAATATGGGCATCACCAAAAGTATGGATAAAATCACCATAGCCTAACCCGGTAACCTGCGCTACCATCATAGTAAATAAAGCGTAAGAAGCGATATTAAATGGGACGCCTAAAAATATATCAGCACTGCGTTGGTACAGTTGACAAGAGAGTTTGCCATCTGCCACATAAAATTGAAAAAAAGCATGGCAAGGAGGTAATGCTGCCTTTCCATTTGCAACATTTTCAGAAAAAGAAACCGTTGTATCAGGCAACACACTTGGGTTCCAAGCAGAAACCATCATCCTTCTACTGTCGGGATTGGTTTTAATGGTATGAATCAATTCTGTAATTTGGTCGATACCGTCTCCATTCCAATTGCGCCATTGGTAGCCATAAACGGGTCCTAAATCACCATTTTCATCTGCCCAAGCATCCCAAATTTTAACACCGTTTTCTTTAAGATAGCCAATATTGGTTTCTCCTTTTAAAAACCAAAGCAACTCATAAATAATTGATTTAAGGTGTAGTTTTTTGGTAGTTAACAAGGGAAATCCTTCTGCTAAATCAAATCGCATTTGGTAACCAAACACACTTTTTGTACCTGTTCCTGTTCTGTCTTCCTTTACAATTCCGTTGTCTCTAACGTGTTGTATTAAATCTAAATATTGTTTCATTTACTAAAATAATATAAGTGTTTTACCCAATAATCATCCCGGCAATGGTAGCCGATAAAAGCGAAGCGATTGAACCTCCAATTAAAGCTTTCATACCAAATTCTGATAAGGTTTTTCGCTGGCTAGGTGCTAAAGAACCAATCCCTCCGATTTGAATTCCAATAGATGCAAAATTAGCAA
>JAUIAA010000152.1 GCA_030425715.1 Bacteroidia bacterium
GGGTAGTATTTACGAAGTAAAACATTTACATCTTCCCTATCGAATACAGTAGGGAATACTTCTTGAATTATTTTGTAGTATTCATAATCTAATTTCAAGGCGTTTTCCATTAAAAAAATTGCTTCTGCATTTTTACTTTGAATAAAATATAAACATGATAAACGATAAGTTACTTCTGCAAATTCTTTATAGGTTTCTCTAGCATCTAACATAATTTGGGCAGCTTCTTGAAAATCGCCTAAAAATGCCAAAACATCTGCTAAAGCAATATAAACTTCTAACCTATCATCTCCTAAACCAATACATTTATAGTATGCTTTGGTAGCCTCTTCAAACAAATTCAATCGTAAATTTAATTCGGCTATTTTATGCCAATACAACACATTTTCTTCATCAATACTTAAAGCCTTTTTAATATAATACAAGGCTTTTTGGTACTGTTTGTCTTGCATATAAATATCGGTCAAAGCCAACCAACCTTTGTCTAACAAAGGATCTTCATTAACCGTTTTATTATAAAAATCTATGGCTAACTTTTTGTTTTCTAGTTTTTCATAACATTTGCCAATGCGCAAATATGCAAATGAAGTAGGTGTATCTAACTCCATAGTAGCATGGTAAAACTCAATCGCCTCCTTATATCGCTGTAATTCTTCTAAGGTTTTCGCTTTTTCAAGATGAGCTCCTATAAAATCACTATCTACTAAAATAGCATAATCAAAAGCTTCTAGTGCTTTTTTGTAATTTTTTAAGGTAAAATATTGTCTACCTAATTGATGCCAAGCAATTTCTGAGTATGGATCTTTTTCGATATACCCCAATAAATAATCAATGGCTTCTTGATGTTGGTCTAACATATCAAAGCAATAAATTACATTATATAATGAGGAATAATTTTCGAATTCAACATCTAAACATTTGGCAAAATTCTCTCTTGCAGTATTAAAATCGTCTAAATAAAGGTACTCCATTCCAATCATGGAAAGTATTTCGGCTTGATCTTCGGTAAATAACAACGCCGTTTGCAAAGAATTTACAGCTTTTTGATGCTCTCCTCTTTTAGAGTGAATCGTGGCACTTTGAATATAAATATCTTCATTTGAAGGCTCTATTACTTGTAATTCTATTAAAAGTTTTTCTGCATTTTCTAGCTTTTCTTCTAAAATCAATAGTTCAACTTGTATCAATTTAATTGCTACAGAAGTAGGGTGCTGATTTAATGCCAACTGCAACGCTTTTTTTGCTAAAGACAATTTTCCGCAATCTATATAATAGAGTATAATTTCTTCAAATTCATTCGAATCAAAAAAATAAACACTATTGGTTTTAAGCATCAATTCAAACTTTGAAAGCGGTAATTCATTATTGTCGTTAGAAAACAGTTGCATAGTTATCCTTTTTCCTTTTCACTAAAGTAGTACAGAAAAAAGCCTGAAAGTTTACAATCTAAATCTTTTTCTTAACAATTTAATTAACACAAAAAAATTAATAAAACTTCACAAAAAAAAACTGTAACTTTGCCAATTAAATAATGCTTTGATTGCTCAAATGGCCAAAAAGACCTTACTTAACGAAAAAGAAATACACATCATCTTACATCGTTTGGCTTGTCAGCTTATCGAAAATCACCAAGATTTTTCTAATACTATTTTAATTGGCTTACAGCCAAGAGGAACCTTTCTTGCGAATCGTTTGGTGCAAATTTTGCAACAAGATTATAAAATTAAGAACATCAAATTAGGCAAACTAGACATCACTTTTTACAGAGATGATTTTAGAAGAAGGGAGGCTCCTTTAGAAGCAAGCAAGACCGAAATTGATTTTATTGTAGATGGAAAAAATGTTGTTTTTATTGATGATGTCCTGTTTTCTGGCAGAAGTATTCGAGCGGCTTTAACCGCGGTACAAGCATTTGGAAGGCCAGCCAATATTGAACTTTTGGTATTAATAGATAGAAGGTTTAGCCGACACTTACCCATCCAGCCAGATTATAAAGGTAGACAGGTAGATGTGATTAAAGACGAACAGGTAAAAGTTAGTTGGAAAGAAAACGAAAATAAAGAAGGTGTTTATATTATTAAACCATGATAATTACAATATAGAAATAATTTAAAATGACCAAATTAAGCGTTGATAATTTATTAGGAATAAAACACTTAACCAAAGGAGATATTGATTTAATATTTCAAACGGCAGATCATTTTAAAGAAGTTATCAATAGGCCAATTAAAAAGGTACCTTCCTTAAGAGATATTACTATTGCCAATTTATTTTTTGAAAACAGCACACGTACCAAATTATCTTTTGAACTAGCCGAAAAACGACTATCGGCAGACATTCTTAATTTTTCGGCAGCACAGTCTTCTGTTAAAAAAGGGGAATCTTTAATTGATACAGTTAACAATATCTTATCTATGAAAGTGGATATTGTGGTAATGCGACATCCACATGAAGGTGCTGGAAATTTTCTATCTAAGCATGTAAATGCCAAAATAATCAATGCAGGTGATGGTGCACACGAGCACCCAACCCAAGCCTTACTAGACTCCTATTCTATTCGAGAAAAATTAGGCACAGTTAAAGGAAAAAAAGTAGTCATTATAGGAGATATATTACATTCAAGAGTTGCCTTATCCAATATATTCGCTTTACAACTACAAGGTGCCGAAGTAAAACTTTGTGGCCCTACAACCTTAATTCCTAAATACATAACCAAACTTGGTGTTGGCTATGAAAAAAACTTGCGCAAAGCTTTAGAATGGTGTGATGTTGCAAATGTATTACGAGTACAGCATGAAAGAATGGATATTAAATATTTCCCATCTATTAGAGAATATACGCAACTATTTGGCATTCATAAAGCATTGTTAGACTCCATTGAAAAAGACATTGTAATTATGCATCCAGGCCCGATAAATCGTGGTGTAGAATTGACCAGTGATGTGGCCGACTCTAAACAATCAATCATTTTAAACCAAGTTGAAAATGGCGTAGCAGTAAGGATGGCTGTGATATATCTTTTGGCAGAGCAAATAAAAAGAGACTAATCGTTTGAAATATAAAGTATTATGAAAATAGAGAAAGAAAGTACTTTTACCATTTTACAACCAGAATTGCTTAGTTCTAAGGATAACACAAAAAATATTGCAAATTTTTATGTTATTTTTAATGAAAATTATTCTAACTTTAAGAACGATAATTTAATTTTAGATTTTTCGAAGATTATTAACATAGATTTAAAAGAAATCTTGTTATTTTCGCCAAATATAGAAGCGCATACTTCCAATCGTAAATCGTTTGTTATAGTTTGTAATGTGTTGAAATTAGATGAATTACCAACTGAAATAGTTGTGGTTCCAACCTTACAAGAAGCAAAAGATATTATAGAATTGGAAGAGATTGAAAGAGATTTAGGAATTTAAATACACTATATGGTAAAAAAACTACTTTTAATTCTTTTTTTATTAACCTTTTCAACAGCAAGTTTTTCCCAAGACGATGATGCTTTGGACAAAGCTATTTTAGAAAATTCACTGAGCGGTATCAATGATGTGGTTGCATCACCCAATCCGTTTAGTGTTACCACTAAAATAAGGTTTCAAGCCGATGAAGAGATTGAAATAGACTTTTATGTGAACGATTTGTTGGGTAATACCATTCATATACAAAAGGTAAAAGCAAAAAAAGGAGCTAACTCTATTCCATTCTATCGCAACGAGTTAGAATCAGGAATTTACATCTATTCATTAAAAACAAAATCCAAGGTTATTTCCAAAAGGATTGTGATTAAATGAGTTTAAAACTCACCATATTGGGATGTCACTCGGCTACACCTAGAACCGATGCACACCCTACATCACAATTTTTAGAAATTAACGGTCGTTTTTTTTTAATTGATTGCGGCGAAGGCACGCAAACCCAACTGCGAAAATACAAAGTAAAATTCTCTAGAATAAAACATGTATTTATCTCGCATCTTCATGGCGACCACTTTTTTGGGCTCATCGGGCTCATCTCTACCTTTAGCCTACTCAACCGTCAAACAGAATTACACATATTTGCTCCTAAAGGTGCAGAAGAAATAATCAAGTTACAATTAAAACATACCAAATCTTGGTTACATTTTCCTTTATATTTTCACGAATTGACTGCTAAGGAAAGTGAACTGATTTTTGAAGATGATAAAGTTGAGGTGCATACTATACCATTAGACCATAGAGTTTATACCAATGGATTTTTGTTTAAAGAAAAGGTAGGCGAAAGAAAATTAGACATGAATGCCATTAAAAAATATGCAGAAATTGAAATTTGCGACTATCAAAATTTAAAAAATGGTAAAGATTTTAATTTAAATAATGGAGAGATTATTCCAAACTCTAAATTGACTTTGGATCCACTTAAACCTTTAAGTTATGCCTTTTGCAGCGATACTGCATACTCAGAAAAAATCATCCCTTTAATAAAAAACGTTGATTTACTTTACCACGAATCTACTTTTCTTGAAGATAAATTAGATTTAGCTAAAACCACTAAACATAGTACCGCCCTACAAGCTGGAAAAATAGCCAAGCTTGCCCATGTAGCACAACTGTTATTGGGACATTATTCTAGTCGTTATAAAGATATTTCATTTTTTAAAAAAGAAGCCAAACAAGCTTTTGACTCTGTGCTTTTAGCCAAAGAAGGAAAAATTATTTCCATACCTAATTAAAATTAGTATTGATTGGTACTTAGCAACACTAAAGTACAAGCTCTTTCGAAGGGGATATGATGCTCTCTTAAAATTTGCTCCAATTCTGGATTTTCTGAACCAGGGTTAAAAATAACACGTTTCGGTTTTAATCTTATAATTTGCTCATAATAATTTTCTTGAACTTTGGGGCTTACATACATTGTAATGGTATCAATATTTGAAATTCCATCAAAGTTGGTTTGAATTTTAGCTTTTTCAACACTTCCGGACTGCTTCCCAATGCCAATTACCTTTTTGTTAGCTTGTAACAATTTATGTATTGCCAAATTAGAATATCTGCTTTTTTGCAAAGATGCACCTAAAACCAACGTTGTATCCATTTTGTTAAAGTTCTGTTAATCCTAAATTTAATTGTTACAAAGGTATCTATTCTAGCGTCTTTAGAATAGAAATAAATTCCACATTTATATAGGGGAAGGTTTTTTTTAGTTTCAAGTTTTAGTTAATGCTTCCTCATCAAGGAGGTAGTTTAAAAATTGTTTTTTAGACTGCCTCTTTATTATTTTACATACCTCGTTTTTTTCATAAAGCTCAAAACAACAAAACTAGCGACAAAGAAAATACAGAGTAGTAAAATAGAGGTACGCATAGAATCGGTAACTGTAATTGCCAATCCAAAAATAAAGGTTCCCCATACAATTGCTAATTTTTCTGTTACATCAAAAAAACTGAAATAAGTGGTATGGTCTGTAGTATCTTCTGGTAAAAGCTTAGAATACGTTGATCTAGACAAGGTTTGAATTGCCCCTAAAACTAGACCTATCAAAGCACTAATACTATAAAATTTGGTCAAAACGTTTGGATCGTCTTTTTCTAAATAATAGGCATTCAAACAAATAATTATCCAAACAAAAATTGTGATTTTTAAGGCACCAATATTTCCTATTTTTTCTGAAATTTTTGCAAAAAGAAAAGCACCAACGATACCCAACAACTGAATTACAATTATGGTAATAATTAAATTACTGGTTTCTAAACCTATTTCTTCTTTTCCGTAAATGGTAGCCAATAATATTATAGATTGTACTC
>JAUIAA010000153.1 GCA_030425715.1 Bacteroidia bacterium
GTTGAGCATTTCTAATAAAAATTTAGAGTTAAAGCCAATTTGCATATCATCTCCTTCATAACTACATTGTAACCTTTCATCTGCTTTATTGGAGAAATCAATATCTTCTGCAGATATTTTTAACTCTGTACCCGCCATTTTTAATCGAATTTGGTGCGTAGTTTTACTAGAAAAAATAGAAACTCTTCGTACAGAATTGTAAAATAAGTTTCTTTCTAAGGTTAATTTATTGGGGTTTTCTTTAGGTATAACCGCCTCGTAATTAGGGTATTTTCCGTCAATCAGTCTACAGATCAATACACTATCGCCAAAAATAAATTTAGCATTGGTGTCATTGTATTCTATGGTAACATCGTAATCACTTCCCGAAAGGATATTCTTTAGTAAATTCAAAGGTTTTTTAGGCATGATAAACTCTGCCACTTCACTTGCGGTAACATCTTTACGGATATATTTTACCAATTTATGTGCATCTGTAGCAACAAAAGTCAAACCTTCTGTGCTAAATTGAAAAAACACACCGCTCATTACGGGTCTTAAATCATCATTTCCAGATGCGAAAATAGTTTTAGAAATAGCCGTAGCTAAAATATTTCCGGTTAAGTTTGTTTTACTTGGGTTGTCTAGTTCTACTGCTTTAGGAAATTCATCACCATCCGCGTAAGCCAAAGCATATTTACCACTGTTAGAGCTAATTTCAATGGTGTGATTTTCTTCTACCTTAAAAGTTAAAGGTTGCTCGGGAAAAGTTTTTAAAATATCTAATAAAAGCCGAGCAGGAACGGCAATTGCGCCAGTTTCATCTGCTTCTACTTCTATATTTGTAGTCATCGTAGTTTCTAAATCGGAAGCAGATATTTTTAATTGGTGATCGCTCAACTCAAATAAAAAATTATCGAGTATAGGTAAGGTATTGTTAGCGTTAATAACACCGCCTAAAATTTGAAGTTGCTTTAATAATTGAGAACTAGATACTATAAATTTCATCTAAAATATTTTAAAAATAATGTATTGACTTTTACCCACAGGTATCAAGAATACAAATATATTATTTAAACCATAACATAAAAAATAAAATGATTCATTTTATGAACCATTTTATTATGTTAAGGTTTTCTTAACACACTTATTTAACGATTTTTATTTTATAGATTTGTTTTTGTACTTTCTAAAAAACACAATGAAAAAAATACTTGCCACCGTTGCCCTTTCGGTAATCTTTATCCAAGCTTTAATTGCACAACAGCCCAAAAAGATTAGTAGTAGTGAGATTTACCAATCTATTAAAAAACTGAACTTTTTGGGATCTGCCTTGTATATTGCTGCGCATCCAGATGATGAAAATACCAGATTGATTTCTTATTTGTCTAATGAGGTACATGCCAGAACTGCTTATCTATCTCTAACTCGTGGAGATGGAGGACAAAATTTAATTGGACCAGAAATAAGAGAGTTGCTAGGTGTAATTCGAACCAATGAGTTATTAAAAGCTAGAGAAGTGGATGGTGGAGAACAATTTTTTTCTAGGGCTAATGATTTTGGATATTCTAAACACCCCAATGAAACACTACAGATTTGGAATAAAGAAGAGGTGCTGAGTGATGCTGTAAAAATTATAAGAGAATTTCAACCAGATGTTATTATCAATAGATTTGACGCCAATTCAGCAGGCAGAACACATGGCCACCATACTTCTTCTGCAATGATTAGCAATGAAGCTTTTGATTTAGCTGCAAATACGGATTACCAAGTAAATAATTTAAAACCTTGGAAACCTAGAAGGCTATTTTACAATATTTCTTGGTGGTCTTATGGCAGTAAAGAAAAATTTAACAAAGCAGATAAATCTAAAATGCTATCGGTAAATACAGGTACATATTACCCCTGGAATGGGTTGTCAAATACAGAAGTTGCTTCATTAAGTAGAAGTATGCATAAATCCCAGGGGTTTGGTAGTACAGGTACAAGAGGAGATGAATTGGAGTATTTGCAACTTTTGAAAGGCGATATGCCAAAAAATGGTTTATTCGATGGAATCAATACCACTTGGACTAGAATAAAAGGGGGAGATAAAATTGGTGCTATTTTAAATGATGTAGCACTTAATTTTGATTTTAAAAATCCAGCTTTAAGTATTCCTGATTTGGTAAAGGCTTATAATTTGATTCAAAAATTAGAGAATGAGTATTGGAGAAATTTTAAAACCGAGCAAATTAAAGAAATTATTGCAGCCTGTGCTGGATTGTATTTAGAAGGCAAAACAAATTCTGCTTATGCCACGGCTAATGATAAAGTGACACTAAGCGTGGAAGTGATTAATAGAAGCGATGCGAAAATCACTTTGGAGAAAATGGAGGTCTTACCAGAAGGTAAAATCAAAAAAGTAAATAAAAATTTGGTAAATAATAAAGGGTTTGAAGATAAACAAGAAATTCATATTTCAGATAAATTAGATTATACCAGCCCATATTGGTTAAATGAAGAAGCCAGCTTAGGGATGTATCATGTAAAGGATAAAGCTATAATTGGTTCCCCGTTAAGTATTCCGCAGTTAAAAATTGTTTTTCATTTGGTAATTGATAATACCCCAATCCAGTTTGAAAAAAATATTGTGTATAAATATAATGATCCTGTAAAAGGAGAAGTGTACCAACCCTTTGCAATTGTACCAGCTGTCGCCGCAACCGTAAAGGCAAATGTGGTAATTTTTAATGATGCCAAAGCTAAAGAAATTCCTGTAAAGGTTAAAAGTTTTAAGGCAAATACAACTGGAGAGGTTACTTTAAAAACGCCAAAAGGATGGAAGATTGAACCTGTAAAAAAAACATTTCATATCCAAGAAAAAGGAGGGGAAGAGTTGGTCACTTTTTATGTTACACCAACTACTGAAGAGAGTGAGGGTTATATACAGCCCATTGTTACTTATAAGGGTAATATCTATAAAAACAGTGTAATAGATATGAATTACGATCATATTCCACAACAAAAAATAGTGTTACCTGCAAAAGCGAAAGTAGTTAGGCTCGATTTAAAGACCAGAGGTAAAAATATAGCTTATATTGAAGGAGCTGGAGATGAGGTTCCTGAAAGTTTAATGCAAATAGGATATAATGTAGATAAGATAGCGTCTCAAGATATTTCGGAAAATAGTTTAAAAAAATATGATGCAGTAATCGTTGGAATTAGAGCATATAATACCCTAAACGATTTAAAATTTAAACAAGATTTACTATTCAATTTTGTGTACAAAGGGGGCAACATGATTGTACAATACAATACGAGCCACGCTTTAAAAATCAACGGCAATTTAGCTCCTTATGCATTAGATTTATCTAGAGATAGGGTAACAGATGAAAACGCTAAGGTATCATTTATTGATCCAGAAAATGAATTGTTAAATTACCCAAATAAAATTTCTAATAAAGATTTTGTAGGTTGGGTACAAGAGAGAGGTTTGTATTTTCCAAACAATTGGGACAAAGAATTTACCCCTGTTTTATCTATGCACGACGAGGGTGAAAAGCCAAAAGAGGGAAGTTTACTCATTGCAAAATATGGCAAAGGAAATTATATTTATACTGGACTATCCTTTTTTAGAGAATTACCTGCAGGTGTGCCAGGAGCTTATAAATTATTTGCCAATATGATTTCTGTTGGTAAAAATAAAACTGAAGAAAAAATTAAAAAGTAAGATGAATTTACCTGACAAACCTAAATTATGGAAATGGAGTAAGCTATTTACCGTTTTGCTTCTAGCCAATTTGCTTTACATTATTTTGTTTTACCTACTCATGCTAAAATTCAATTAAATTATGGCTAATTTAGATTGGATTGTACTATTATCTACTTTGAATTTTATCGTTGCTTATGGCGCATGGAAAACCAAAGGAAGTAAAAATGTGCAAGATTTTATCAAGGGAGGCAACGAATCTAAATGGTGGACCATAGGTCTTTCCGTGATGGCAACACAGGCTAGTGCCATAACTTTTCTTTCCACTCCCGGACAAGCTTTTCATAGCGGAATGGGATTTGTACAGTTTTATTTTGGATTGCCAATTGCCATGGTTATTATTTGTATGGTTTTTATCCCAATTTATCATCGGTTAAATGTATATACCGCATACGAGTATTTAGAAGGTCGATTCGATTTAAAAACGAGAACCTTGGCGGCCATTTTATTTTTAGTACAAAGAGGGTTGGCCGCAGGAATTACCATCTTTGCTCCCGCCATTATATTGTCGGCAGTTTTAGGATGGAATTTAATTTATTTAAATGTAATTATTGGTTTTCTTGTAATTGCTTACACGGTTTCTGGAGGGACAAAAGCAGTTAGTGTAACGCAAAAGCAGCAAATGGCAATTATTTTTATTGGTATGTTTGCGGCTTTCTTTATAATTTTAGATTACTTACCTAATGATATCACTTTTACCAAGGCTTTAGCAATAGCAGGAGCAAGCGGTAAAATGGAAATTTTAGATTTTTCCTTTGACTTAAATAATAGGTATACCGTTTGGACAGGTATTACAGGAGGAACTTTTTTAATGTTGTCTTATTTTGGTACAGATCAATCTCAGGTGCAAAGATATTTGTCTGGTAAGTCGGTAAGAGAAAGTCAATTAGGATTGATATTTAACGGATTTTTAAAAATTCCTATGCAGTTTTTCATTTTATTGGTAGGAGTTATGGTTTTTGTATTCTATCAGTTCAATAGCTCACCTGTTAACTTTAATCCTGCAGCAACCGCATCGGTAAAAAATTCTGCTTACGCGGAGGAATATGCTCAGTTAGAAGCTAAACATCATGAAATTGAAAAATTATTAAAAGAAGCACAGTTTGCCTTAATAAAAGATAAGGAGAATGATAAGATAATTGAGAATATTAGTGCACTTAACACTGCACAAATTAAAAACAGAGAAGCAGCCAAGGAGGTGATATTAAAAGCAGATAGCACCCAAGAAACCAATGATAAGGATTATGTATTTATACACTTTATTTTACATAATTTACCAAAGGGGTTGGTAGGTTTGTTGTTGGCAGTAATATTATCGGCTGCTATGTCGTCCACCGCATCTGAGTTAAATGCTTTAGCATCTACCACTACAATTGATTTGTACCAAAGAAACGTAAAGGTTAAGAAATCTCCAACCCACTTTGTAAAAATGACCAAGTGGTTTACTCTTTTTTGGGGATTACTAGCTATAGCCTTTGCCAGTGTTGCCAGTTTGTTTGATAATTTAATTCAGCTGGTAAATATTATTGGCTCCATTTTTTACGGTAATATTTTGGGAATATTTCTTTTGGCATTTTTTATAAAAGTAGTAAAAGGAAGAGCAGTTTTTATAGCTGCTATTATTACTCAAGCCATTATTATTGGAGTTTATTTTATGGATGTGTTACCATATTTATGGTTAAACTTGTTGGGCTGTGTATTGGTAATGCTGATTGCATATTTGATACAGATTATTATGCCAAATGCACCAGAAGAAAGGGTATAAAAAAGCCCTTAATCATGTAATTAAGGACTTTTATAAAATATTTAAAAGCTAATTATTCCACAGGGATACTAATTCTTGCTTTGTCCCAAGCAAAATCAATGCTTGCATCTGTAACATTATATTCTAATATTTCCTGCGTGTCATTAGCAAATTTTGGTGCTAAATCAACTCTTAAAGCATCATCTTTTTCTTTATAGGCGTATGCACCCCATCCATCATTTTTCTTGTTAAAAATGATAGTCCAATTGCCAGACTCATTTGGTATCATAAAGAAACCGTATTTAC
>JAUIAA010000154.1 GCA_030425715.1 Bacteroidia bacterium
GTTAAATTTAGGTCAGAAGATGCACTAGAAATGGTAATAATCTCTGCATTTAATTTTTGCAATCTTTTTAAATTAATTTCAAAATCTACACTTCCTAATTTTTTGAATTGAACAATATATGTTTTTACTTTATAGTTCGATTCAATAAGTTTTCTGGCAATTACCAAACCATCTCCTCCATTATTACCCATGCCACAAAAAACATGAAAGGTACTAGTTTTGTTATTTATATGCTTTATGATCCAATTAAAACACATTCTCGCAGCGTGTTCCATCAAATCAATAGAAGCAATTGGCTTGGTTTTTATGGTATAGGCATCCGCTTGACGGATTTGATTGGCATTGAGAATTTTCATCGTTTAAATTTACAAAAAATAAGACTTCCCATAAAAAAAGCTTGTCCAAAACGAACAAGCTTAAAGTTTTATAAACAAGATATGGTTATCCTTTAAAATCACCCATATTGGCATATTTATCCATTCTTTTTTCGATCAATTCTTTTATTGGTAATTTTTTTAATTCGGCGTAAGCTTTTTTAATCGTATTCTCTACCGTTTTAAAGGTTTTTTCTCTGTTAGCATGTGCTCCTCCAAGAGGCTCTTTTATAATTCCGTCAATTAATTTAAGCTTATTCATGTCCTTTGCAGTAAGTTTTAAGGCTTCTGCCGCTTCTTCTTTATACTCCCAACTTCTCCATAAAATAGAAGAACAAGATTCAGGGCTAATTACGGTATACCAAGTATTTTCTAACATGTAAACTTTATCTCCTACTCCAATACCAATAGCACCTCCAGAAGCTCCTTCGCCAATAACAATAGAAATAATTGGTGTTTTTAATACGGTCATTTCAAAAATATTACGTGCAATAGCTTCTCCTTGCCCTCTTTCTTCCGCCTCCAAACCTGGGTAAGCGCCAGGGGTATCTACCAAAGTAACTACAGGAATACCAAATTTCTCGGCCATTTTCATTAAACGCAGTGCTTTTCTATAACCCTCAGGGTTTGCCATACCAAAATTTCGATATTGTCTTGTTTTGGTGTTGTAACCTTTTTGTTGCCCGATAAACATGTACGATTGATCACCTATTTTACCTAATCCGCCAACCATAGCTTTATCATCACTTACATTTCTATCGCCATGTAATTCCATAAAGGTACCTTTGGTTAAAGCATTTATAAAATCTAAAGTATAAGGTCTAGAAGGGTGTCTAGATATTTGAACTCTTTGCCATGCAGTTAAGTTTTTAAAAATTTCTTTTCTAGTGCTTTCTAATTTCGATTCAATTTCCTGACAAGTTTTGGTAACATCTACCTCACTTTCTTCTCCAATTAACTTACACTTATTTAGCTGTTCTTCAAGCTCTTTTATAGGTAATTCAAAATCTAAATATTCCATTATTTTTGAGTATTTTTATATCTATGAAAATGTACAATTTTCAAATTTTTAGTTTGGATTAAGTCTACAAATATATAAACTTTGGGTTACTAATATTACTTTTTAAATTGAAGTTTGAGCAAATTATTCTTAATTAAACCGTTTAAAATTACGCAACTTAAAATGATTATTGCGCCTAAATAAAACTCCCAACTCATTTTTTCTTTATCGCCAAAAATAATAACCGCCAGAATAATTCCATAAACTGGTTCTAAATTATTGGTTAAAACTATGGTATAGGGACTCATTTTTTTTAATAATTCTGTGGCAACTACAAAAGGAATGGCAGTGCAAATAATTGCCAAAATAAAGATATAAATCCAATCCATTGTGATGAGCTGAAAAAAAGAGCTTGAAAATTCTCCTTTTATAAAAATAACAATGCTTAAAAATATTCCAGCAGATAACAATTCATAAAAAGCTATTTTACTTGCTTGGTATTTTTTGATTAATTTACCATTGGCTACAGAAAAAATTGAGATTAGGAATGCTGAAAACAAGGCTATAAGCATCCCTTCTGTGTAAACTCGTTCCACCCTAAAAATTATAATAAAGCCTAAAATTGCTAATAGTGCCAATAACACTTCATGTTTAGCTATTTGCTTTACGCCAAATAGAGGTTGCACCAGTACTACAAAAAATGCACTAGAGGACATTGCTATTAATGTGGTAGAAATTGTAGATATTTTTATGGCATGAAAAAAAGTTACCCAATGCATGGCTATTACTGTGCCAACAAGAAAAAATACTATCAATTCAGAAAATCTCTCGTTAAGAGGTATTTTCTTAATTTTTAAAAATATAAATAACGTTAACGATGCAATAGCCAATCTGTACCAAACTAACGAAACCGCATTTATGGTGATTAGCTCACCCAAAATAGCAGTAAACCCCCATATAAAAACAATAATATGAAGGTAAAACTGGTTTTTATATTTATCGTTTAGCCTTGACATAAAGAACTAATGCTAAAATTCCGAAAATTACATTTGGAATCCAAACCATAAATAACGGATTGGCTTCGGCTGTTGATCCTAAAACTTCTGAAACTTTTAAAAAGAATATATAAATAAACATTAAGGTAATACCTATGGCTAAATTTACACCAATACCTCCTCTTCTCTTTTTGGAAGCTAAGGTAACCGCTATTATTGTAAGAATAAATGCAGAAACTGGTAAACTAGTGCGTTTGTATAATTCTACTTTATAATTATTTAGGTTCTTTACCCCTCTCTCTTCTGATTTTTCAATATGTTTAGAAAGTGCTACAGACGACATTTCTTTAGCCAAATAATCTACGTATAGCAAATCTTTAGGTTGAAAATTAAAAACAGTATCCAAATAGGTTCCAGATGCAATACTATCGTTTATTTTTCCAATATATCTTTTTCTATAATTGCTAAGTCTGTAGGTGCTATCTTTCGGTTTCCATTTTATATTTTGCCCGATTAATTTATATTTCAATTCATTTCCTTCAAACTTTTCGTACGAAAAATTATACCCGCTGTTAGAGGTAAAACTATAATTTCCAAAATAAACATACTCATTATCTGTTAATTGTAGACTTACCTTTTTTACAGAATTTTTTGTTCGTTTTTTACCTGCGGATCTTAAATAATCTTCGTAAAATTTTTCAAATACTTTATTGGAGTCTGGAACAATAAAGTGATTGGCGTACAAAGAAAATAAGGCAATAATTGTAGCGCCAATAAAATAGGGTCTTAAAAATCTTGAAAACGAAATTCCAGAGCTTTGAATGGCTATAATTTCAGTATTTGCTGCCAATTTAGAAGTAAACATAATTACCGAAATAAATAATGCCAATGGCAAAAAATTATTGCCATATCCAATTACAAAATTTAAATAGTAATCATTAATAATTTCGCTCTTACTAAGATCTGTATGTTTGATAAACTTTCCTACTTTTTCTGATATATCAATCGCAATTGCTATTGGAATGAGTATCAATAAGGTAAAAAAGAGAGTGGTAAAGTATTTTTTTAATATGTATTTATCCAGTATCCTCAAAAGATAATTTTGCTTAGCATTAGTAACAATTTTACAATCGCTTATTCATTTGATTTACCATGGTGTTTTTCCATGTATAAAAATCTCCTGCTAAGATATGCTTTCTAGCCTCACGAACCAACCATAAATAAAACCCTAAGTTATGTATGGTTGCTATTTGTTTTCCTAAGTATTCATTTGCTGCAAACAAATGACGCAAATAGGCCTTGGTATATAGTGTATCTACAAAAGTGATATTCATCTCATCTACTGGAGAAAAATCATCTTCCCATTTTTTATTTTTGATATTTATAGTGCCATGAGCGGTAAACAGCATACCGTTCCTTGCATTTCTTGTAGGCATTACACAATCAAACATATCTACCCCTAAGGCAATGTTTTCTAAAATATTTATGGGTGTACCTACTCCCATCAAATACCTTGGTTTATCTTCTGGTAGAATATCACAAACAATTTCGGTCATGGCATACATTTCTTCGGCAGGCTCTCCTACCGATAGTCCTCCAATGGCATTTCCTTCCGCTCTAGCGTTAGCAATATACTCGGCAGATTGTTTTCGTAAATCTTTATAGGTACTACCTTGAACTATTGGAAAAAAAGTTTGTTTATAATCGTAAATCTCTGGGTTTTGGGCTAAATAATCGGTACATCTATTCAACCAACGATGGGTCATGTGCATCGATCTTTTGGCATAACCATAATCACATGGGTAGGGTGTACATTCATCAAAGGCCATGATAATATCTGCGCCAATTTTTCGCTGAATTTCCATGGAATATTCTGGCGAGAAAAAGTGAGAAGAACCATCAATATGCGATTTAAATTTAACTCCTTCTTCCTTGATTTTTCTTGTATTGGATAAGGAATATACTTGATAGCCGCCAGAATCTGTTAAAATTGGTCTATCCCAGTTGATAAATTTATGCAGGCCTCCTGCTTTTTGCAAGATATCGGTTTTTGGACGAAGGTATAAATGATAGGTGTTGCCCAAAATAATATCGGCATTGATATCATTTTTTAGTTCTGTTTGGTGTACACCTTTAACGGATGCAGCTGTACCAACAGGCATAAAAATAGGTGTTTCAATTTTACCATGATCGGTTAAAATTTCGCCAGCTCTTGCCTTACTATCTTGATCTGACCCATGAATTTTAAATTCCATAAAATAAATTTAAACGTTAAATCTAAAATTCATCATGTCACCATCTTGCACAACATATTCTTTACCTTCTACCGCTAATTTCCCAGCCTCCTTTACTTTAGTTTCGCTGCCAAGTGTTACAAAATCGTCATATTTAATTACTTCTGCACGTATAAATCCTTTTTCAAAATCGGTATGAATAACCCCTGCGGCCTGTGGAGCTGTATATCCTAAATGAATGGTCCAAGCACGCACTTCTTTTACACCAGCGGTAAAATAGGTTTGCAGGTTTAATAATTTATATGCTGAACGAATTAATTTAGATACTCCAGGTTCTTCTAAACCTATATCCTCTAAAAACATTTGCCTTTCTTCATAATCTTCCAATTCCATAATATCTGCCTCTGTCGCTACAGCCAAAACCAAAACCTCAGCATTCTCATCCTTCACTGCTTCCTTTACTTTGTTTACATATGCATTACCACTTACAGCCGAGGCTTCGTCTACATTACATACATAAAGTACAGGTTTATCGGTTAACAATTGTAGTGGTTTTAGGTACTCTTCTCTTTCTGTATCGGTTAGATCCATTGTTCTCACTGAGATACCGCTTTCTAAAGTTTCTTTTACTTTGGTAAGCACACTTAATTCCTTTAGTGCTCCTTTGTCACCTGTTCTTGAAGCTTTTTTAACTTTCTCCAACTTTTTCTCAACAGCCTCTAAATCTTTTAGCTGCAATTCAATATCTATGGTTTCTTTGTCACGAATAGGATCAATTGAAGCATCTACATGAACAATATTATCATTATCAAAACAACGTAAAACATGAATGACAGCATCTGTTTCACGAATATTTCCTAAAAATTTATTTCCTAATCCTTCTCCTTTACTAGCTCCTTTTACTAAACCAGCAATATCTACTATTTCTACAATAGCTGGAACCACTCGTTCTGGATTTACCAAGGCTTCTAACTTTTCCAATCTAGGATCGGGAACATTTACCACTCCAATATTAGGTTCGATGGTACAAAAAGGAAAATTAGCCGATTGTGCCTTAGCGTTTGATAAACAGTTAAATAAAGTTGATTTTCCTACGTTTGGTAGTCCTACAATTCCAGCTTTCATATTCTAAATT
>JAUIAA010000155.1 GCA_030425715.1 Bacteroidia bacterium
TAAACCTACCAACTCTAATTATGGTTTTGTTTTTCAACAACTGGGTGAAGATTTCCCAAGACATCCCGCGCAACTTTATGAGTCGTTTGGTTATTTGATTACTTTCTCCATACTGTGGTTTGTGTATTGGAAAACAGATAAAAAAGATAAGTTAGGTTACTTATTTGGTTTATTTATGGTTTTACTTTGGTCGGTTAGGTTTATTGTAGAGTTTTTTAAAGAGGCTCAAGTAGATCAACGTTCTACTTGGGATTTGAATACAGGACAATTGTTAAGTATCCCATTAATTTTAGTAGGCATATTTTTTATGGTTAGAGCCAATAAAAAAGCTTAAACTTTTCTGTTTTTATCGTAGGGAATACTTTTAAGTAAATAATCAATTGCTTCAACTCTAGCTTCGGTTTTTCTATTTGCTTTGATTACTTTAAAAGGTATGCCACCTTTTTTAGTGTTTTCAAACATTCTCTTTTTGTAAAAAGTGTAGGAATGCCATAATTCTTGTGCTCTTTCATCTACCTTGCTAATTTTCCATTGTTTTAAAGGATTGTTCTTAATGTCCTCAAACCTTTTGGCTTGTTCTTTTCTTGAAATAGACATGTAGATTTTAACCAATTGAATACCAGATTCGGTTATCATTCGCTCAAAATCATTCACATGATTCATAAAGGTTTGGTATTCATTTTCGCTGCAAAATCCATTGACAGGTTCAACAACAGCTCTGTTATACCAACTTCTATCAAAAAACACTATTTCACCTGCTTTTGGAAATTGATTGATATAACGCTGAAAATACCATTGGGTTCTTTCCTCTTCAGAAGGTCTAGGTAAAGCTACAATTCTGTAATGTCTTGGATTAATTCTCTCAGTAATACGTCTAATGGCTCCACCTTTACCAGCAGCATCCCTTCCTTCAAAAATCACAATAACACGTTGGTTATTATCCATAACACAGGCCTGTAATTTGATCAACTCAACTTGTAATCTTTTTAATTCTTTTAAGTAATCGTAATACCTAACAGATTTTTTAGGATTTAAGGATTCATTACTTAATAGTGATAAAATGCCTTTATTGGTATTTAATTTTTGTAAATCTTTTGGAGTTAATTTATTCATGGTACTAAAGAAAAAGAGAGATTAATCGTATTTGTGTAATGATCTGTAATAATGCATAATTACATTAGGATCGGGTAAAAGTGAGGTTTTAGAATCATCTTTTCCTTCATATTCTATTTGCGATAAAACATAGCGCATACATTCTAATCTTGCGGTCTGTTTGTCGTTGGTTTTTACAATGGTCCAAGGGCTAAAAGAGGTATGTGTTTTGCTAAACATCAATTCTTTATACTCGGTATATTTATCCCAGTATTCTTGCCCTTTTTTATCTACAGGACTAAATTTCCATCTTTTTAAAGGGTTGTCCATTCTGGCATTAAACCTTTTTAGTTGCTCCTCTTTGGTAATAGATAGCCAAAACTTAATAATAATCACTCCATCTTCATAAAGCATGTGCTCAAATTCGGAGAGTTGCATCATAAAACGCTTGTACTGTTCTTCTGTACAAAAACCCATAACTGGCTCTACAACAGCTCTGTTGTACCAACTTCTGTCAAAAAAAACAATTTCTCCTGGGTTGGGTAAATGTTGAATATAGCGTCTAAAATACCATTGGCCTTTTTCTATATCCGTGGGTCTATTTAGCGCTACCAACCGCATAGATCTTGGGTTTAAATGTTCGGCAAACCTTCTAATATTTCCCCCTTTACCAGCAGCATCTCTTCCTTCAAAAATTATGGCAACCCTCTTTTTATTTTTATTGATCCAGCGTTGTAATTTTACCAACTCAATTTGTAAATTTTCTTTTTCTTTCTCATACTGAAGTGTTTTGGTAACCTTAGCAATATTGATATTTTTTTTATTGATAATTTTGATAATATCAGCACGTGAAGTACTGTTTTCAAAATCATCAAGTTCGAGTCTTGGTTTATCTGACATATATTAAGCCTTATTCTGTAATACAATTTTCTGGATTATTTTTTAAAATAAGATGGGTATCCGATGGGGATACGTATGGAATTCCTAATCCCAGACCTCTAATTATAAATAATAAGCCTATAATAATGACAAATATAGGAATTGCTTTCTGAATTTTATTTCTAACCGATACTTTTAAAAAATTCCCTAAAAGAATAGCTCCAGTCATCATGGGTATGGTTCCCAATCCAAAAAGAAACATATAAAATGCCCCAGTGAATGCATCTCCAGTTGAAATTGCACCAAATAAAGCCATATATACCAATCCGCAAGGTAAAAAACCATTAAAAAAACCTATAGAAAATATGGCTTTATTAGACTTTTGTTTTAATTGATAGCCTAATTTTGATTTTACCAAACCAATGGCCTTATATACAGGTTTTGAAAAATTATATTGATTGAATATCCTTACGGGAATTAAAATTACCAAAATCATTAACAACCCAATCAAAATGGATAGTTTTTGTTGGAATCCAGCTAAATAAAGACCTTTACCTAAAAAACCGAATAATAATCCTATCAAACTATAAGTAAACAATCTGCCTATATGATAGAGCAAAGATTGTAAGGTCATTTTAAATTTATTGGTTCTATCTACTGGTAAAACAAATGCAATGGGGCCACACATTGCTAAGCAATGAAAACTGCCTATAAAACCGAATATGAAAGCCGTATATAAAATAACTTAGAATTTTAATATTTGTTAATAAAACCATGACTCTTTAAATAGATACTGATCACTACCTAATTCCCAATCAATTATAATTGACCATTTTCCAGCAACCAATTGTTTATCAGGAATTAACATTTCATGGCTTATTAGTTTGATGTCTTTTGTAAAATCTAAACTTTCATTAGACATTCTTTTAAAAGTGATAGTGCCTGTAACTTTTTGAAATTCAATTTCGGAAGGGAATAGAATTAAAATTCCGTCTTCAACATTCTTCAACTTAATTTTTGAAGAAAGTGTACCTGATTTATTTAATTTGTCAATTTCTTCTTGGTAATGTAATTCATCTCCATAATAATCTTTTGACACCAATTCGTGCTGGTATTTTTTTACAGTAACCGATTTGTACACAAAAGATAAAATAAAAACCATAAAGGAAATCATTGCTATTACAATACCTGTGCCCCAATTTATTTTAAATTTCATATTTTTTATTTTATCTGTACAGGCGATTGAAAATTTGTTGTATTGGTTTCAATCAACTCTCCATTATTATAAATGCCAATTTTTAATTTTTCTTTAGAAGATTTTAAGTCCTTTTTAAGTATATCAATAAACAAAGTTCCTTGGTATAATTCTCCTTTTGGTAAATTTATTTTACCTCCAACAATTTTTATAT
The DNA here is from genome assembly GCA_030425715.1 of Bacteroidia bacterium. GTDB lineage: Bacteria > Bacteroidota > Bacteroidia > Flavobacteriales > Flavobacteriaceae > Lutimonas. The sequence continues at coordinate 3,381 of JAUIAA010000155.1, forward strand.
TTCCATGATGGGAAATTAAATCTAGTTTTAAATCCTCGTAGGAACCGTTTGTTTTATTGATAATTTTAAAGGTATACACATTGCTAATAGTATCTCCTTTGGTTCTGTACATTTGACCAGGAATGTGTAAAATATTAGCTTCTACTTCATTACGTAAAAAAAGCATGGTTACTAAAAACACAACCATTAAGGTAAGAATGGTAATATAACTGATGATTCTTGCCGAAAAAGTAAATTTTTCACCAGTTTCTATATTGTTTTCCGATGCGTAACGGATTAATCCTCTATCAAAGCCTACAGTATCCATTATGTCATCACAAGCATCAATACATGCGGTGCAATTTACGCATTCTAGCTGTGTACCGTTTCTAATATCAATACCAGTAGGGCATACCAAAACACATTGTTTACAATCAATGCAATCTCCATAACCTTGTTCCTTCCTATCTTCTGTTTTACGCAGCTTTTGACGATCTTCACCACGCTTATGGTCATAGGCAACTACCACAGAATTATTATCGAGTAAAACACCTTGTAATCTTCCATAGGGGCAAGCAATGATACATACTTGCTCTCTAAACCATGCAAAAACTAAAAAGAATACTGCCGTAAAGGCAAGAAGTTTCCAAAAGGTATCAAAATGTTGAAACGGCCCATCTTTCATATGCGATATTAAAGTATCGCCACCAATAAAATAAGCTAAAAAAGCATTGGCTATTAAAAAGGAGATAATTAAAAAAATAAACCACTTTAAACTTTTTTTGCTAATTTTTTCAGTATCCCATTTTTGCTTGTCTAGTTTGATTTGTTTGGCTCGATCTCCTTCAATGAAATATTCTATTTTTCGAAAAACCATTTCCATAAAAATAGTTTGTGGACAAACCCACCCGCAAAAAACTCTTCCAAAAATAACCGTAAAAAGAATAATAAATACCAAGCCTACCAACATAGAAATTACCAACAAATAAAAGTCTTGTGGCCAGAAAGGCATACCAAAAATATTGAATTTTCTATCGAGAATATTAAACAATAAAAATTGGTTTCCGTTTATTTTTATAAATGGAGAAGCGAAAAGAATGGCTAATAAAATCCAACTCAAATAGGTTCGTAAATTGGTAAACCTACCTTTTGGCTTTTTGGGGTAAATAATATTTCGTTTGCCTTCCTCATTAATCGTGGCAATCGAATCTCTAAAATTTTCGTTTTTTGTTGACATGCATTTTAAGGTTTGAAAAGGCTATTTTTATTTGCAAAAAAAATAGCCTTTTCTACTACTAACTAAAAAAATCAAAAACTCAATAGGTTACTTATAGAAAGTATTAAAGTAATCCTATTGTTTGCTCCATGTAATATCACCTTCGGCAGCTTTGGGATTTGCTGGGGTTGTTCCGTTTAAAGCTACTACATAACTCGCAACTTGTTGAATTTGGTCTGCATTAAGTGAAGCTTTCCAAGCCACCATACCTTTTCCTGGTCGGCCACCTTCCGCAATAGTGTGGTAAATTTTTTCCATTCCACCACCTAAAATCCATTTGTCATCTGTAAGGTTAGGGCCAATTCCACCACCACCATCTGCCATATGACAGGCTACGCAGTAGGTGCCAAACGTTTTTTTACCAGCTTCTAAACTTGCATTATCGGTTAATAAACTAACATCTGTTTTAAACAATTCAGGATTGGCTTGTTTATAGGCTTCTACTTCAGCTTTTCCTTTTTCAACTTCTGCTAAATACTCTTGTTCTTGGTTGTATTCTTCTGCATTGGTAAATACCTGTACATAATAAAATATGCTAATGATTATGGTAAGGTAAAATCCATATTTCCACCAGGGTGGTAATACATTGTCTAATTCTCTTATGCCATCATAATCATGATCGGTCATGATGTCTTCTTCGGTCGCTATATCGTGGGCTTTGGTCATCGATTTTAAAAACCGTTTCCAAGCACTTAAATTTTGTTCGTTACTCATGGTTTACACTATTTAAGTCGTTATCTAATAAGGGTATATTGCTTTTTTCTTCTATCAATTGTTTAGGCATTTTAAAAACCATAAATAACATGGCAGCAAATACAATAAAGAATAAAAGCAATGAAATAATCGGATAAATTTCTACTCCAGAAATTGTATCTAAGTGGTGTTTGATAAATCTTAGCATAATTTCTTAATTTTGTGCAGTTTCATCTGCTTTAATATCCGTTCCTAATCTCTGTAAATAAGCAATTAACGCAACAATTTCTTTGTCTTGCATATTGGCATCTCCATAATTTTTAACAAATTCTGGATCTTGACGCAAGTTTTGT
>JAUIAA010000156.1 GCA_030425715.1 Bacteroidia bacterium
TCCAGTATCGTTTATCACGATTTACGGAGGTAAAGTTGTGGTTTATTTGGTTGTTTGCCTATTGCAATTTTTATTAATGATGATGGTAGGCATTTATCTATTTCCGCATATTGGATTACCCGAATTTACCGTCAATGGAAGCTATTTTTTATTGTTTGTAGTTGCTTTGTTTTCAGGGTTGGCTGCCATAGGATTTGGTATTTTATTGGGTATATTGGCAAAAACCCCAGAGCAATCCGCTCCATTTGGAGCCACCTCGGTAGTGATTTTGGCGGCCATAGGAGGCGTTTGGATTCCTGTTTTTATGATGCCTAAAATATTACAGTTTTTTGCCCACCTTTCCCCAATGAATTGGGGTTTGAATGCATTTTACGACGTTATTATAAGAGCAGGAAATTGGATAGATATTTTACCCGAAATAAGCTTATTATTGGTTTTCTTTGTTGCTATGTTAACCATTGCTTTTTATTATGATAAATCAAAGCGTGCTATTTAAATGAAAATAAAAGAAACAACTAAAATTAGAGTTAGATTTAATGAAACCGATCCTTTAGGGATTGTTTGGCACGGAAATTATATTTCTTATTTTGAAGAAGGGAGAGAAGCATTTGGTAGAGCGCATGGCATTTCATACTTAGATGTTAAGAATAATGGTTTTGTAACCCCAATTGTAGAATCTTCTTGCAAACATAAGCTACCACTCAAATATGGAGATATAGCTACTATTGAGACCACTTTTGAAGATTCATTAGCCTCTAAAATGATTTTTAGTTATAAAATTATCAATCCAGAAGGAGCTATTGTTTGCACAGGAAAAACGGTACAAGTTTTTTTAAATGAAGCCGGAGAATTGGCCTTAAACCTTCCAACTTTTTTTGAAAATTGGAAGAGAAAAGTTGGATTGTTAAAATAAAATAGGATGAAAACTTTTGTAACACATCATCATATTATTTCTTCACTTGGTTTTGATACGAACACTAATTTTGAGCATATAAAAAATAAAATTTCAGGTATCGAACAATCTGTTAGAGAAAGTGGTGAATCTTGTTATACTTCTTTGGTAGATAAAGAGAAGCTGGATGTTGCATTTTCTAAAATTGGAAATATAGAAACATTTACCACTTTAGAAAAAATGATGATTTTATCGGTAAGTCACATCTTAGCACAATCAAAATTAAACATAAGTAACAAAACAGGATTAATAGTTGCTACAACCAAAGGAAATATTGATGTTTTATCTTCAAAAAATAAATTTAACAAAAGCCCAGAACGAGCCTATTTATCTGAATTAGGCGAACAAATACAGAATTTTTTCGGTTTTGAAAACAAACCAATTATTTTATCTAATGCTTGTGTATCAGGTGTTTTAGCTATTGCGATTGCCAAAAGGTTGATACAATCTAAACAATATGATGATGTAATTGTTGTTGGAGGAGATTTGGTAACAGAATTTATTTTATCTGGATTTCATTCTTTTCAAGCAATTAGTGCAAAACCTTGTAAACCTTTTTCTAAAAATAGAGATGGGATAACGATTGGAGAGGCTGTTGGCAGTGTTTTGGTAAGTAATCAGCTTTCTAGTAATGCGGTTGAAATTTTAGGAACCGCATCTTGTAATGATGCCAACCATATATCAGGCCCTTCAAGAACTGGTGAAGGACTTTTTTTAAGTGTAAATGCAGCATTAAAAGAATCTGGAATCAATGTAGATAAAATTGATTTCATTTCTGCTCATGGTACTGCAACTTTATACAATGATGAAATGGAAGCGATTGCTTTTGATAGATTAAATATGAATAAAATTCCGTTACACAGTTTAAAAGGCTATTATGGGCATACCTTGGGAGCCGCTGGGTTGATAGAATCTATCATTGGTATTAAATCTTTGCAAGAAAACACTTTGGTATCTTCATTGGGCTACGACCAATTAGGAGTTTCAAAAAATATAAACATTATAAAGAATACTAAAATTAAAGAATTAAATGTATTTTTAAAAACGGCTTCTGGATTTGGAGGTTGCAATACAGCAGTTCTATTTAAAAAGAGATAATCTAACATGTCAAACAAAAATATAAAAGCAGTTAATGCACTTGAAGAAGCACAGAAAATTGCTTTTGCACCTTTTTTATTTCAAGCTACCATATCCTTAAAAAGATTAGGAATATTTGATTTGATATTTGACAAGAGAATAGTTGGAGGAATAGGTGTTGAAGAAATTGCCAAAGAATTGGAATTGACAAATTATGGAGTTGGTGTTTTATTAGAAATTGCCGAAAGTTCTAACGTAGTTGAAAAAAATGAATTGGGTAAGTACGAACTTACCAAAATAGGATATTTTTTAAATTTTAGTAAAACTGCGGAAGTCAATATGAATTTTACCCAAGATGTTTGCTACAAAGGCTTACATCAAATGGAGGCATCTATAAAATCAGGAAAACCAAAGGGTTTAAAGGAGTTAGGAGATTGGAATACTATTTATGAAGGGCTTTCCATATTGCCAGATACCATAAAGCAAGCTTGGTTTGAGTTTGACCATCATTATTCCGACAATGTTTTTCAGGAAGCTTTGCAAATTGTTTTAAAAAACAACCCGAAAACAATTTTTGACATTGGAGGAAATACTGGAAAATTTGCCATTGCTTGCTGTGAACAGAATACCGAAGTTGCAATAAAAATTATTGATTTACCCGGGCAATTGAATGTTGCACTTCAAAATGTAAAAAATAGACATTTTGACAATAGAGTTTCGGGTTATGCTATTGATTGGCTTTCGGATAATCCAAAAATTCCAACTGGGGCAGATACTATTTGGATGAGTCAGTTTTTAGATTGTTTTTCTAAGGAAGAAATTTTAAAAATTTTAAAAGTTTGTGTGGCTTCTATGGAGGATGATACAGAATTGTATATCATGGAAACTTTTACCGATAGACAAAAATTTGACAATGCTAAATTTATTTTAGAGGCTACCTCTTTGTATTTTACCGTTTTAGCAAACGGAAACAGTAAAATGTATAAGGCAACAGAATTTGAAGAATTGATTGATTTGGCTGGTTTAAAAATTGTTAAAGATTTGATGCTGGTAGGAGATTATCACTCTATATTTATTTGTAAAAAGAAGTAATTTTTTTGGAAAATAATTTTTACATAAGTAGCTATTGCGCCATTAAACAGAATGCTGTTTATTTAAATGGTAGTGAAGTTTTTAGTACTGACGAAACCGAGTTGAAACCATTTTTAAAAGCAGCTTATAAAAACCTTAATTTAAATTATGCAAAGTTTTTTAAAATGGATAATTTGAGTAAGTTATCTCTCCTTGCTACGGAATATATATTGAGGAATATTGAGGAGTTCGATAAGGATATGGCAATAGTTTTTTCTAATAATGCTTCCAGTTTAGAAACAGATAGAATACACCAAGAATCTATTGAAGATGCAACTAATTATTTTCCAAGCCCAGCGGTTTTTGTATACACTTTGCCTAATATTGGCATTGGAGAAATAAGTATCAAATACCAATTACAAGGAGAAAATGCTTTTTTTGTTTTTGATGAATTTAATGCAGAAGTACTTTATAATTATCAAAATATACTTTTGCAAACTAAAAAATGTGAACAAATTTTAGCAGGTTGGGTAAATGTAGATAGTAATACTTACGAAGCTTTTATATATTTGATATCCCCTAAAGGGAGTATAGAACACAACATAGAAAACCTAGATAAATTATACAATAACTAATATGGAAAATTTAAAGTTAGAATTAAAAGAAAAAATTATTGAAAACCTTAATCTTGAAGATGTTGAGGTGAACGAAATAGGAGATAACGATCCGTTATTTGGAGATGGATTAGGATTAGATTCTATTGATGCCCTAGAGCTAATTGTGATGCTTGATAAAGATTATGGGATAAAATTATCTGATCCTAAGTTGGGTAAAACCATTTTTCAATCTATAGACGTGATGGCCAAGTATATTGCAGAAAATAGATCTAAATAAATGGGAAAAGGTGTTGCCATAACAGGAATGGGAATAATTTCTTCTATTGGTAATACAGTAGCGGAAAACTTACATGCCTTAAAGCTTAAGCAACACGGAATTTCTACCATTAAAAAGATAGATACCATACATAAAAATAATATTAAAGTTGGCGAAATAAATTGGACAAATGAAGAAATGATTGACCGATTGGGTTTAGCCCAAACAAACAATTATTCTCGTACCGCTTTGTTATCGGAAATTGCAGCTAAAGAAGCGATTAAAAATGCAAACATTTCGAAAGAAGAAGAAAATGTTAGAACAGGTTTTATTTCTTCCACTAGTGTGGGAGGTATGGATAAAACAGAGCAATTTTATTACAGTCAATTTGAAGATGTAACCTATCAAAAATATATAACTTCTCATCCAGCCGAAGATGCTACCACAAAAGTTGCGAACAGTTTAGGAATTTCAGATTTTGTAACCACCATTAGTACTGCATGTTCTTCTGGAGCAAATGCTATTATGTTGGGAGCAAGAATGATAAAAGCAGGTAAACTAGATAGGGTGGTAGTAGGTGGAGCAGATTGTTTGTCAAAATTTACCATTAACGGTTTCAAAACTTTGATGATTTTATCAGAAGAGCAGTGCAAGCCTTTTGACGAGAATAGAACAGGTTTAAATTTAGGAGAAGGTGCTGCTTATTTGGTGTTAGAATCGGAAGAGTTGGTACGTAAAAATAATAAAAAAGTTTTGGCATATCTTTCAGGTTATGCAAATGCAAATGATGCATTTCATCAAACTGCATCTTCAGAAAATGGTGAAGGAGCCACACTAGCGATGACTAAGGCTTTAAAAGTTGCAGGTTTGCAACCTGTAAATATTGATTGTATCAATGCCCATGGTACTGCCACGGTTAATAATGACAATTCAGAGACCATTGCCATTCGTAGGGTTTTTGGAGATAATGTTTCTCCAATGAGTTCAACAAAAGCCTATACAGGTCACACATTAGCCGCAGCAGGAGCAATTGAGGCAGTATATTCTGTTTTGTCATTAAACAATCAAGAGGTCTTTCCTAATTTAAATTTTGAAACACCTATTGTAAATAACGGAATAATTCCAGTTACTGAAGTTTTAAACACAGCTATAGATAATGTGCTTTCCAATTCATTTGGATTTGGAGGGAACTGTTCTACTTTAATTTTCTCTAAGGCAATATGAAAGTAAAATGCTATATAAATGGAATAGGATGTGTATCTGCTCAAGACTCAACAAATAATGCAGTTTTTTTAGATAATGCGTTACCCTTAACCCAAAACATAACCAAAGCTTTTAAACCTAATTATAAAGCATATATACCACCAGCCATGATTAGACGAATGTCGGCAGGGGTAAAAATGGGGGTGGTTGCTTCAGCAATAGCTTTAAAAGAAAGTAAGCAAGAAAATCCTGAAGGAATTATTACAGGTACGGGGATGGGATGTACCAATGATTCCGATAAATTTTTAAAAAGTCTTATTGATAACAAGGAGGAATACTTAACGCCAACTTCATTTATCCAATCTACACACAATACAGTTGGTGCACAAATTGCGTTGGGCTTGCAATGTAAATCGTACAATGTTACTTATGTGCATGACGCCAATTCGTTACCCACAGCATTTATAGATGCAATGTTGATGATTCAAGGAGAAGGTATT
>JAUIAA010000157.1 GCA_030425715.1 Bacteroidia bacterium
TTCATTTTTACATGCTGAGAATGTGAATGTAATAACAGCTAAAAGAAAATATTTTTTTGTTTTCATCGAAATGAATATTAATTGTTGGCAACTCGTTTTATAAACTCAAATATATATTAATATCGGAAATTATTCCGGGATAACGTTAGTTTTTTCTCACCAATATCCTCATCCAAAAAATTGGAAATCACCATATCTAACGGACTCTCTATTTGTAGTAAATCCTTTTTGGTTACATGGGTATAAATCATCGTAGTTTCTGGTCGCGCATGCCCCAATAATTCTTGAATATACCGCAAATCAACCCCAAACTCCAATAAATGTGTAGCATAACTATGTCGTAAAGTATGCGGAGTTACCTTTTTTTGTATACCAGCCCTTTTACAAGATTTTCTTAAAAAATTACGTACACTACCCGCCAAATAAGGCTTGCCTACCTCCTGCCCTTCTACAAAATAATGCTGCGGCTCATAGGTAGCTAAATAATTCCGCAAAAGCGGTACAAAACTTTTGGCCAAAACTACATACCTGTCTTTTCTGTTCTTTCCGTTTACCACAAATAATTGTCGCCTATCTATATCAATATGTCGCAATTCTAAACCTATCAATTCGCCAATACGCAAACCACAAGAATAAATCAATGCCAACACCGCTCTATGTTTTAAATTTTGGGTGCAACGCAACAAATGTAGTACCTCTTCTTTTGATAAAACGGTAGGCAAATAATTCGATTTTCGTGGTAATTCTAATAAATTTTCATCAAAGGCAAACTCGGGCATAAAAGCTTTCAATTGTTTTAACGAGCTTATCACTTGTCTATGGCTGCTAATAGCATACCTCGGAGCACAAAAATCTTCAATAAATGCGTCCACCACTTTATTATCTACCATACCCACATCCTTTCCTTTTAAATAGTTTAAAAAATCAAGTACATGCAAATAATAGGTTCTTACGGTGCTTTCGCTTAATCTTTTACCTCGCAAAAATTTAACATAACCGTGCAGCAATTTTTTATCGGCCTTTTGTAAACATAAAACTGGTTTGGGTAATACTGTTTTTTTCGCTTTCGCGGAAGGTGTATGCGCATCTTTAGTTGGTAAAGCACTTGGAGCATTAGGTAAAGCACTGCTATCAACAGTTGTAACCCCATCAAATGCCTTATAAATTGCCGACAGGTTTGGTTTACTATAAGGCAAATACCAACAAGATTTTGTTTTACTCCAAGTAGCCTGTAATGATTTTACCAACAAAATAATATCATTGTGGTAATCAAAACACAGTAAAATAACTCCTGTATTTCTGTGTTTTGTATATTTTAAAGTAATGGTAGGTATTGGTTTCATCGTACTATAGCTTCGCTACAGTTAATCACAAAAAAAGATAAAGGTTAACGCTTTTAATTAATAACAAAAAACTTAGCTACTACTAAATTACCAATAGGTTCTAGAAAATTAAGTGTCGAAAATAAAAAATATTTTCAAACATAACAAAGCAAAAAAACGCTCAAGTAAACTTGGCGTTTTTTTTGTTTATAATTGTTTATTAGTGACCCCGGCAGGATTGGCTTTGCCTTTCCTAACAAAGCTCCTTTTTGAAAATAGAAAACCTATGCTTAAAAATTCAAACGAGCTTGATTTCACACACAGGTTTTCTATTTATTAGTGACCCCGGCAGGATTCAAACCTGCAACCCTCAGAGCCGAAATCTGATGCGCTATTCAGTTGCGCCACGGGGCCATTTTTATATTCATCCTCGTTCAACATTTACAGTTGACTGCGCTATTCTCCCGATAACTATCGGGATGCGCCACGGGGCCATTTTTATATTCATCCTCGTTCAACATTCACAGTTGGCTGCGCTATTCTCCCGATAACTATCGGGATGCGCCACGGGGCCATTTTTATATTCATCCTCGTTCAACATTTACAGTTGACTGCGCTATTCTCCCGATAACTATCGGGATGCGCCACGGGGCCTTTTTTATACCAAAAGTTAACTCTTAAATTAACGCAACAAGTCTTTAACCACCGTTGCAATTGCTTTTCCATCTGCCTTTCCAGCCAATTGTTTACTAGCCATTCCCATCACTTTACCCATATCTTTCATGCCACTAGCACCAGTTTCACTAATAATTGTAGTAATCTTATTACGCAATTCTTCTTCGCTCATTTGCTCAGGTAAAAACTGTTCTAATACTTTGGCTTGTGCCAATTCCGGATCTGCTAAATCTGTCCTACCCTGCTCCTGAAATAACACTGCACTATCTTTACGTTGTTTTACTAATTTTTGTACAATTTTAATTTCATCTTCTTCAGACAATGCTACATCGCTACCACTAGTATTTGCTAACAAAAAAGCAGATTTTAATGCTCTTAACGATTCTAAAGCAACCGTGTCTTTTGCTTTCATGGCAGCTTTCATTTGCTCCATCACTTCCTTTTGTAAACTCATTTCTTTAAAATTTTTAGGCCAACAAATATACTAAAAAGAATAATGGTATTTGTTGCCATAACTTAATTTTCAGCATTAAAAATATTGGTTAAAACGGTCTGAATTTTATCAAACTCATATCCTTTTCTAATTAAAAAATCTTGAATTTTTTTTCTCTTTTTATAAATATTTGATTCTAAAACTGTATCAAATTTCTTTTGTGTAAGTACACGTAATTTTTCATCATAATCAAAACCATCAATTTCTTGCAGTGCTATTTTGATATGATACTCAGATATATCTCTAAATTTTAACTCTCTAACTATTCTGTTTTTTCCCCAATGTTTGATATTAAATTTCCCTCGTGCAAAACTTTTGGCAAAACGCTCTTCGTTTAAAAAATTATGCGCCATTAAGTGCAAAACAATTTGCTCACAGGCCTCTGGAATCATATGCATTTCTTGTAATTTTTTGTTTACCTCATCATGGCAACGGTCTTGATATACACAATAATGCTCTAATCTTTTTGTGGCTTCTTCAACTGTAAATGTTAACTTTTTATTTTGCATGCAATAAAATAATTACCACATCAATAATACTCTAAACAAAGTGTTTTACCAAACCTAAAAGTATTATTATGCATAAAATTTACCTTTCCCTCTATCTTATTTGTATGCCTTTTTTCTTAACAGCACAAACTACTATAATTGCCCAACAAGATTTTGACGAAAGTGCACTTTCGTGGAATTTCAATACGGACATTGCATTTTTTAATAATGGCAATCGAGGCTTTTTTGGTATTCATGATGGTGATGGTGATAATGATGCTGCAGATACCGGAATTGCAGCAAACGCTAGTGAAATTAGTTTTCAAAATTTTGAAAATGACTTTTTGTTTATCAACGATTTAAACAACGATCCTGGGCTAGGTACTTCAGAAGAGGCAACCTTAACTTTTGAAAGCCTCTCTATTGAAAATTATACTGCCGTAACATTAAGTTTTGATTACGAAGTAATTGGGTTTGAAAATGCCGATTATATTCGGTATCAAATTATGGAAGATGGTATAGCTTCAGCCATTATGGAACTTCCAAAAAACGGACAAGGTACTATTTCCCTACCCATCCAAAACAATACAGCACATATCAGCTTGCTCATTATCATGCATCAAAATGCCTTAAACGATTATGCTGCTATTGATAATATTGCGTTAAAGGGCTTGGTAAAAAATCCTTGTAGCGAGTTGTTTATTTCAGAATATGTAGAAGGAAATTCTAGTAATCAATTCAACAATAATTATCTCGAAATTTATAACCCAACCAATGAAGATGTTAATTTAGAGAACTATGATTTACAGATTTATGCAGGAGCCAATACCAATCCATACAGTACTTTACAACTTAGTGGTACTATTACAGCCTATGGTACTTTTTTAATTAAAGACACCACAGAAAATTTAGGAGTTATCGCAAACTTATCCACCAATAGTGCGGTGCTAAATTTTACAGGTAACGATAAAATAGCCTTAAGACATAATGAAAATATTATTGATTTGATTGGCGTAATTGGAGAAGACATTGATTTTGCTAAAGATGTAACATTGCGCAGAAAAAGCCATATCCAAATGGCTAATAATCAATACAACATGCAAGAATGGGATATATACCAATTAGAAAATATTAGCGACCTAAACCAACATACTAGTAGTTGCTCTGGTGCTATTCCAGAAATTCAAGTGCTAGGAAATAACATAAATATTAATGATGATAGTATTATTACTGCAACAGAAAACAATACTTATTTTGGTCAAGCCGATGTAGCATCGCAAGAAACTATTATCAAATATTTTAACATTACCAATACTGGTAATGCCGCATTAAACTTAAACAATATTAGCATTTTTGGATCAGATGCATCCAGTTTTACATTGTCTAGCTTTCAGTCTCAACAAGTATTAGCGGGAGAAACTATAGAATTTTATGTTAGCTTTCAACCTAGTAGTATGGGAGTGAAAAATGCGGTAATACAAATTGATAACAACGATGCCTCAGAAAACCCATTTCAATTTGTAATTCAGGCAGAAGGCACAGGTATTAGCAACTCTCCTATTATCATTAGTCAATATTACAACGGAAATGGCAACAACAAATGGTTAGAAGTTACCAATATTGGTAATATTGAAATAGAAGAAGAAACCTATTATTTAGCCATCTACCGAAATGAAGACGCTGTAAACCCATTAGGAAATACACCAAGTGCCAAAAGATTCATTCCAAATTTATCTCCAGGCCAAAGTGTTCTTTTTAGAGCTTCTTTAAACGTAAACACCCCTGCTTATGCGTTAAATACTGGAGAAATCACAACAAATGTTTGCACTTTTACTGGCGATGATATTATTGTAATATCTACTAGTGAAGACGAAAGTTGTTGGCAAAACAGAGTAGATATTATTGGCGAGAATTCCCTTTGGGGAGCAAATACTAACTTTATTAAAAAATATGGTTGTGAAGATGCACCTACCAATACAAAATTCAAATTAGAAGATTGGATCAACACTACCATAGAAGATGTAAACAATGCAACTGTTGGCCAAAATATTCGCTTAGGAGAACACAGTTCAGGATCTACCATTTTTAATGAAATGAACCAATGGACCAACGGAGCTCCAGATAGGTACAAAAGTGCTATCATCAACCAAAATTACAATACCGCAATACATGGTTCTATAGAAGCCTGTAGCGTAACTATTAATGAAGGTGTTGTTTTAGAGGTGCAAGCCAATCAATACCTCTATATTGAAAACAATTTAATTGTAAATGGCACATTAAATATAGCAAACGAAGGCTCTTTGGTAATGATGCAAGACGATGGTTGGATTCAGAATACTGGAGAAATTAATATTTATAAAAATACTGCTGAAATAAAACAATACGACTATACTTATTGGTCCTCTCCAGTGGCTACTGCCAATATAAATACGGTATTTACTAATTCTCCTCAAAACTCTTTTTACTTTTTTAATACAGAAAAATATCAAGACCTAGATAACAACCAAGAGGATGATAATGGAGACGCATGGCAAACTTTTTCTGGCAATATGGAAATTGGAAAAGGCTACACCGCTATGGCTCCAAACACCAGCCCATTTCAAAACATACAATCGGTTATTTTTACAGGTACGCCTAATAACGGAATCTATACCACCCCTATTTATTTAAGTGAGAATATTATGGACACTGATGAT
>JAUIAA010000158.1 GCA_030425715.1 Bacteroidia bacterium
GGTAGGCCTCCAATAGCTCTTTGCAGGCAGTTCCCTGTCCCAAAATCACATTGTCATCGTTGGAAGGATGTATAAAAGTTGCACCATGTTCTTCTTCTATCATTTTTGCTTGTCTTTCCCTTGCCTCTAGGGTTGGGTCGCATTCAATAACGATACCGCCATAGCCATTCACGGCATTTTTTTTTACCTGTGGTGCATTTTTGGGCATCACAATAAAAGCTTTCACACCTAGACCTTGTGCGGCCAAAGAAAGTGCTTGGGCAAAGTTTCCCGAAGAATGTGTAACCACCCCCTTTTGCTGCAATGCTTTGGGTAGTTGCATAATGGCATTGGCAGCCCCACGCATTTTAAAGGCGCCCATCTTCTGGAAGTTCTCGCACTTAAAAAAAACGGAGGCACCTACCATTTGATCAATAAGGTGGGAGGTAAGCACGGGAGTATTGTGGATATAGGGTTTTATCCGTTCATGGCATTCAATAAGTTGGTGCTTATCCATTCAATTGCTTTGATGTACAATGGCATAAAGATAGCGACCCCCAATCAATTTATGATGAAGGAAAGGAATGTTCCCTTGTTTTGGCTTTGGTAGTTTTTACTTCTCTCATTTTACCACTGCTGGTACTACTTACTGATTTTTTCTTAAACAAACCACCAGCAAATAATCCGCCAAGGAAACCTTTTTTCTCTTTAGAAGCTCCAGTTTCGCTATTGTCGGTTTTGTTTACTATGATTTTATCTTTATGGCGATCCAGTCTCCATGAAATCCCACCACCAATAATATAGCTAGAATCATTTCTTTCGTCATAAACCATTCTGGCAGAAAAATCTGCTTGCATATTTCTATTGATTAAATAAGCTCCACCAGCTCCAAATTGAAAATCATTTGGTATTTTTTTTCTAAAGAATCCTTGATTTTCTCCAAAAATAGACCATTTATCTGTTAAAGAGTAGGTTACTGTTATAATGTAGGAATTCTCTGCATAATCTGTAAATAATTTATCCATAATAAAATTGGTAATCAATACCAATCGGTTAGAAAAATCATTTTGGGTAAAAAGTGCAAATCGTGGACTTATACCATCAGGGTTTTTATGTAAATCGGTTAGAAAATTAGTATTTAGTCCTGCATAAACACCCACGGCTGGAATCAGTCTTTTTTTGTCAAAGCTATGTCGTGCTTTCCAACTTCTTATTTCCTTAGACTTATCTGTGTATTCAGGTTTGTACACTAAATATTTGGCTCCAATGGTTAATTTGCTAAATCCAAATCCAGAATCTTCATAAACCATAGGCTCTGTATAATTTCTAGTTTCATTAGCAATTGCCATATCTAAATTAAACTCTAATTTTTCAAAAAATTGACCAGTTCTAAAATTGATATCTGTACCATAAGCAGTAGAGCTATATTCATTGCGTACTGCTGGGGAAACATCGTAATTATAAAAGAGATAATTTCCAACATTTTTATAAAACAACCCTGCTTCTACTTGGTAAACTTTGGTGCCAACACTATACGGACTATCAGAAAAACCTGGTCGTTTAGAGTTGATTACTTCAGTATATTGCGCAAAACTCATTTGTACGCCAATCAAGAACAGAAATAGGGAAGTAAAACGCTTCATATGTCGAAATAAAAAGATGCAATTTAAGATTTTCACTATATAAACGTTTAAGTTGTCGTCAAATTGTTATTTTTGAAATTAAATTTTTAAAAATATGCAAGAGGCGTCGTTTCAAGGATTTTTAAGAACTATTTTGATCATTTTAGTGGTGTATTATGGCTTAAAAATTGTTGGTAGATATTTATTTCCAATTTTCTTTAAGAAAATGGTAAAAAACTTCGAAAATAAAGTAAAAGAGCAGCAGGGTTATCAAAAACCATATGACAATTCAAAAGAAGGGGAAACTGTAATTGAAAAAAAACCAAATATTCGTACTAAAAGTAATGATAAAGTTGGGGAGTATGTTGATTTTGAGGAAGTAGAAGATTAATTAAACAAACAATTCAATGAAATTTAATAAAATACTGCCTTACCTCATTGCTTTTGCCACATTTATAATTATTTCTTTGGCTTATTTTTCTCCCGTATTAGAAGGAAAAAAACTTTTTCAAAGTGATATTGCTCAATTTCGAGGCATGTCTAAAGAAGTACAAGAGTTTAGAGCTGAAAATGGGGAAGAACCTTATTGGACCAACAGAGCTTTTGGTGGTATGCCAACTTACCAATTAAGTACTTATTATCCGCATGATTATATCAAAAAAGTAGATAGTATTATTCGATTTTTACCAAGACCAGCAGACTATTTATTTCTCTATTTTGTAGGTTTTTTTGTATTATTGATGGTGCTGAAAATTGATTGGAAACTAGCTGTTATTGGAGCTTTAGGTTTCGGTTTATCTACTTATTTAATTATTATTCTAGGTGTTGGCCATAATGCCAAAGCACATGCTATAGCCTATATGCCATTGGTGTTATCTGGTGTCATTTTGGTATTTGACAAAAAATATTTGGCAGGTTTTATCCTAACCTCCTTAGCGATGGCTTTAGAGATCAATGCCAGTCACCCACAAATGACTTATTATTTACTATTTACCATTTTAATTTTTGGCATAGTTTATTTAATCAATGCCATTAAAAATAAAGAAATTGCTCCATTTTTTAGTAAAGTTGGTTTGTTGGCAATTGCCATGATTTTGGCTTTGGGCGTAAACGCAACTAGCTTGTTGGCAACCAAAGAATATGCAGAACATAGCACAAGAAGTGCCAGTGAATTGACTATAAATCCAGATGGAAGTTTGAAGGAAAAAAGCTCTGGTTTGGATAAAGATTATATTACGGAATATAGTTATGGTATTGCAGAAACTTTTGATTTGTTTATACCACGGTTTATGGGTGGTTCAAATAGTGAAGAACTAGGGAAAGACTCCTATACTTATCGATTTTTAAAAGATAAAACAGGAAGAAAACAAGCTTTAGATTTTACCAAAAATGCACCCATGTATTGGGGTGACCAACCTATTGTTGCAGCGCCAGCTTATATTGGAGCCATCATGATTTTCTTATTTGTTTTAGGAATATTTTTAGTTAAAACTAATATTAAAAAATGGTTGGTGGGAGCAACCCTATTTTCTATTGTCATGAGTTGGGGAAAGAATTTTGGCTTACTAACTTATTTGTTTATAGATTTTGTTCCGTTGTACAATAAATTTAGAGCAGTTTCTTCCATTCAAGTCATTGCTGAAATATGTATTCCAGTACTAGGTATTTTGGCAGTGCAAAAGTTCTTGAGTAACGAAGTAAAAAAAGAAGAAAAATTACAAGCCTTAAAATACGCGATGTATGTTGTTGGAGGTATAGCTTTGGTCTTTACTTTAGGAGGTACTAATTTGATGAGTTTTGAGAGTTTTAGAGATGCAAGTTATGATAATATGCTACAAGGATTTAGTGCAGTATTGATAGAAGATAGACGAACCATCTTTTTTCAAGATAGTTTACGTTCCTTGCTATTTGTGGTAGGTATTGGTTTGGTATTGTTTCTATATATAAGGGATAAACTAAAAAAGAATTTGGTTTATGCAGCCCTATTTATTTTAGTGTTGACAGATATGGCTGGTGTTGCGAAAAGATATGTAAATAAAGAGGATTTTATTTCACAAAAGAAATTAGAGACTCCTTTTGCAATGACGCAAATAGACCAACAGATCAATCAAGATAAAGAACATTATAGGGTATTAAATTTTACTGTAAACCCAATGAACGATGGTAGCACTTCGTTTTACCATAATTCCGTTGGAGGTTATCATGCAGCAAAACCAAGGAGATATCAAGAACTTTTTGACTTTCAAATTGCAAAAAATAATATCCAAGTGCTCAATATGCTAAACACAAAGTATATTATTTTTCCGGATGATAAAAATAATCCAACAGTACAACTTAATCCAGACGCCAATGGAAACGCTTGGTTTGTGCAAGAAGTAAAACTAGTGAATACTGCTAACGAAGAAATTAGAGCATTGGATAGTTTAGACACAAAAAAAATGGCAGTTTTTAGAAATGAAGATGAAAGCCTATTGACCAAATTA
The DNA here is from genome assembly GCA_030425715.1 of Bacteroidia bacterium. Classification (GTDB taxonomy): domain Bacteria; phylum Bacteroidota; class Bacteroidia; order Flavobacteriales; family Flavobacteriaceae; genus Lutimonas. The sequence continues at coordinate 4,085 of JAUIAA010000158.1, forward strand.
AACTTTCCTAAAGACAGCTTAGCGACTATTAATTTGGTAGCTTATAAAGCCAATTATTTAAAATATGAATCCAATGCAGAAGAAGATCAATTGGCAGTGTTTTCAGAAATTTATTATAAAGATGGTTGGAATGCATACATAGATGGAGTGTTAAAACCTCATTTAAGAGCGAACTATGTTTTGCGCGCCATGGAAATTCCAAAAGGAAAACATACCATTGAATTTAAATTTGAACCCCAAGTAATCCAAACAGGAAGCACTATTACTTTACTTAGTTTTGTGTTACTTCTTATTATCCCAATGGGCTGGTATTTTAAAAAGAAAAAAAATGGTTAAACACCATATTAAAAGATATAACCATACCATTCAATTTTTGCAAAAGGTAGTTCCTGCTCCTGCCACTATTTTAGATTTAGGGGTTAGAAATGAACTTAGCGAAATTATGGAAAGCTATGGTTATACTGTGATAAACACCGATGGGGAAGATTTAGATTTACACTTTACCAATGTTGAAAAAGTAGAAGTTGATGCCGTTACGGCTTTTGAAATATTTGAGCATCTTATTGCACCATTTAATGTGTTGCAAAGGGTAAATGCAAAAAAAATAATTACTACTGTACCTTTAAAGTTGTGGTTTGCAAATGCTTACCAAAGTAAGACCGATAAATGGGATAGACATTACCACGAATTTGAAGATTGGCAATTTGATTGGTTGCTAGAAAAATCGGGTTGGCAAATAAAAACTACCCAAAAATGGACTAGTCCAGTAAGGAAAATTGGCTTTCGGCCTATATTGAGATATTTTACACCAAGATATTACGCAGTTTATGCAGAAAGAGAGCCATGCGAATAGGAATGATTTTAGACAAACCTTTTCCGCCTGATCCTAGGGTAGAAAATGAAGCCATTACTTTAATTCAAAATGGTTTTAAAGTTTATTTGTTTTGTTTAAAGTATGATAACGCTAAAGCGGAAGAAACAATTAATGGTATTCAAGTAAAGAGATTTCCTTCCAATACCTTGCAATACAAACTCTCTGCATTGGCCTATACTTTTCCGTTTTACACCAATATCATGTCTGGTAAGATAGCTAAGTTTTTACATCTTTATAATATTGAAACGATACATGTACATGATATTAGAATTGCAGGAGCAGTTTTTAAGGCGAATGAAAAAATGAATCTCCCAGTAGTTTTAGACTTGCATGATAATTTTCCTGAGGTAATGAAATTGTATCCACATTTACAGAAATTCCCTGGAAAGCAGTTGATTTCTCCCAAAAAATGGCAAGAAAAAGAAGAAGAGTTTATCCATAAAGCAACAAAAGTAATTACTGTATCGCCAGAGTTCGAAAAAGAAGTAATTAACAGAACTAAAATAGAGAAATCGAAAATGGTTTTGGTGCCAAATTCAGTTCGAGAATCCTTTTATAAGGAAGCAAAATTTGAGCAGAAGATATTGGAGAAATACAAAAATAATTTTGTGTTATTGTATCTTGGAGATACAGGTTTACGTAGAGGCTT
>JAUIAA010000159.1 GCA_030425715.1 Bacteroidia bacterium
CCAAGCATCCTCTTCTAAGTAGGTATTTGCAAATGGATTTCCTGCAGCTATGGCGTCAAAAACATTGGCCATATTGGTTCTAATCCCTTCTTCTACTTGCTTTGAAAATTCACTTGCGTTTTTTAGAAGATATAAACCTTTATATAAAGATACTTGTTCGTTCATTTCAGAAGCTTCAAAAAATGAAGATAAAATTTCTTTGTTGTGAGAGGTAGGAAGCGAATACATAAAAACGGTGCGAACCATGTCAATTTTATTCCAATTAGATTTGTTAAATCCGGGATAGATATAATTTAAAGATGCTAACTCAGGTTTTGAAAAATTAGGAATATCTGCGTTAATAAATCTGGGAGCCATGCTAAAAAATATGGCAAACTTATGTGCAGTCTCTTTGTTCTGTATAATTTCTGTTTTAGAAATTACCCATTTTTTTTCTTTATCGGATAAATGATTGAGAGTGATTTCTTTAAAAATATTTTGTTTGTCTCTATCTACCATTATATTATGAGTTATTCTTTGTTGATTTGATTTGATAAAACAGAGCTCCAGCAGCGATTAATAAACCTAAAAATTCACGAGTGCCTTCTAGGTATGGTTTTTTATAAACCATTTCGCCAAATAATTCTTCTTTGTGGTCAATTTTAATCCAATCCATAAAATAGGAAAAATGGTAAAGAGCAAATAATAAAAATGCGATAACCAATATCCATAATATTTTTTTGGGAATCGATTTGTAATTAGCAGTAAGACAGAGAATTGCAGTTAAAAAATATATAGAAAACCACAATATTGGATCCGGGTCGTTTAGTTGTACAATGGCAAAAAGAAAAAATAAAATAAACAATACTACGTTTATTGCCTTTCCTTTTTTATTCGTTTTTACAGCTGTTGACATATAGACTTAATGATAAATAAATTGGTTTAGAGCAACCGAAAATATTGAAATGTAATACTACTAAAATATTTCGAAATGGCGCTTGTTTTTTGGCACTAATTCAAGGTAATTATGTTAAAAAATTATAAATAATAACGACTATTTTTTTAGTATTTTTATCAAAAATTAAACGTGCCAAACCAATCTACATTTCAAGTTTATAGTGCTTCTGCCGGGAGTGGAAAAACATATACTTTGGTAAAATCGTACTTAACCATTTTATTGCAATCGTCAAGTGATTTTCATTTTCAAAAAATACTAGCCATTACTTTTACCAATAAGGCTGCAGCCGAAATGAAAGAGCGTATTATTGAAAATTTACTAGATTTTTCAAAATTAGATGTTCATGAAGACAATAATGATATGTTTCGGCAAATTTGTGAGGAAGTTGATCTTACCTCAGAAGAGGTTAAGACAAAATCTAAAAGAATTTTATCTGCCATTTTAGAAAATTATACTGCCTTTCAAATCAAAACTATAGATAGTTTTACTAATAAAATTGTAAAATCTTTTGCCTATGATTTAGGCTTGCCTTTAGATTTTGAAGTGGTTCTAGATACCTCTGAACTACTAGAGGAAGCTGTGGATGTAGTACTATCAAAGATAGGTAAAGATATGGCATTGACAGAGGTGTTACTACAATTTGCCAAACAAAAAACGCTTGAAGATAAATCTTGGGATATTAGTTTAGAACTTAAAAATATTGCAAAATTATTATTGGTAGAAGATGACTTCGAGTCAATTAAAAAGCTACAAAATAAATCCTTTGATGATTTTAAGAAGTTGAATACCTCTCTTAGAAAACAACAGCAAGAAATTGAAAAAAAATTTAAAGAAATCGGTGAAAAAGGCTTGCGGTTGATAGATGATGCAGGTATAGCACACAATTACTTTGCCTATTCTGATTTGCCAAACTTTTTTAAAAAATTGATTGTATTTAAAAATCTAGGTACAAAAGGAATTGATTTTGATGGAAGGTTGGCAAAAAACATAGAGAAAAATACACTGTATTCGGCAAGTAATAAAAAAATCCCCCAGTCCTCCAAAGATAGTATTGATAGTATTGAAGAGAGTTTGAAAGATTTATATTACAATGCTGAAAATCTTTACACAAAAGAGTTTTCCAATTACTATTTACAAAAGGAAGTATTAAAAAATTTAATTCCTTTGGCGGTGTTGAAAGCCATTGGTTTGTCTTTAGAACAAATCAAAACAGAGCAAAATTTACAACTTAACGCAGAGTTTAATCAATTGATTAATAGTCATTTAAAAAACCAACCTATTGCATTTATTTATGAAAAAATAGGAGAGAAATTTAAACATTATTTTATAGATGAAATGCAAGATACTTCTGTTTTACAATGGGAAAATTTAATTCCGTTAGTTGATAATGCCTTATCTGAATTAGATTCTAGCTTGCTTTTAGTAGGAGATGCCAAACAGGCAATCTACCGTTGGCGCGGAGGTAAAGCAGAACAGTTTATACAATTGGCTGATGAAAAAAACAGCGATGCAGGAAATCCATTTATTCCTAAAAAAGAGGTTTTCAATTTGGAAACCAATTATCGCAGTCATGCTGAGATTATCAATTTTAATAACGACTTTTTTACTTATGTTTCTAATTTTTTTCAAGAACCGAGCTATACAGAATTGTATAAAACAGGTAATAAACAAAACTTAAATGCTAAAAAAGGAGGGTATGTGCAAATAGATTTTGTAGAAAAAACAGAAGAATTATCTAAAGAAGAGGTCGTTTCTGCCAAAGTATATGATGCAATTTTAGGCTTAGACAAAGCATTTAGCCGTAATGAGATATGTATTTTGGTGAGAAAAAGAAAAGATGGAGTTGCGGTAGCAAACTATTTGGCAGAGAAAGGTGTGGAGATTGTAAGTTCGGAAACATTGCTGTTAAAAAACAATGCCAAAATTAATTTTATCATCCATTTGCTGAGGTATTTAGGAGGTGAAGAGGATAGTGAAGCCAAATTAAATGTTTTGTTTTTTTTATATGATTTTTATCAAATACAAGAAGAAAAACATTCGTTTTTAAGCAGGTTAATCGATCGAGAACGGGATGTTTTCTTTAAATCTTTAGAAGAATTTCAGGTTTATTTTCAAGCGCAAAATTTTTATAGAACGCCATTTTATGAAAGCATAGAGCAAATCATTAGAAGTTTTCATCTCGCTACTACATCAGATGCCTATTTACAGTTTTTCTTAGACTTTGTATTTGAATTTGGGCAAAAGCAAAGCAATAAAAAAGAAGGGTTTTTAGAATATTGGGAATTGAAAAAAGATACGGCCAGCATTGTAAGCGCAGCTAATGAAAATGCTGTAAGAATTATGACGGTGCATAAATCAAAGGGTTTAGAGTTTCCAGTTGTAATTTTTGCTTTTGATATAGATATCTACAAACAAATAAATCCTACGGCTTGGTTTTCTTTAGAAAAAAAAGAAGGATTTCAAGGTTTTGAGAGTGTTTTAATACCTGCTTCATCAGGAATCAAAAACACAGGAAAACAAGGAGAACAAATTTTTGAGGATAATGAAAAAGCACTGGAGCTAGATAATTTTAACTTACTATATGTTGCGTTAACCAGAGCAAAGGAGCAGCTTTATATTATTTTAGATAAAAATATACCAAAAGATAGCACCAAATATTATTCTCAGTTTTTTCAAAATTATTTGCTAGAAATAAACCAAGGGGAGCAAGAAAATTACTGTTTTGGAAATCCAAAGCGGATTTCGAAAAAAGAGCGTTCCAATTTTAATACTGTATTGCAGCAAGAATTTTGTAGTAGCTCATGGCAAGAACACCAAATACATATCGTAACAAATAATGAAGGTCAAGGGTTAGATAAAAGACAAGATGCAATTCTTTATGGAAATATCATCCATGAAATTTTATCGAAAATATATACTGAAAAAGATATTGAAGTAATTATAAACGAGTTTATTGAAGTTGGTGCTTTGTATTTTGAAGACAAGGAAGAATTGGTAAAGCTGCTTTTAAAAATGGTAAATCATAAAGAATTAAAGTCTTATTTTGAGCCTGATAAAAAAATATCTACAGAATGTGAAATCATCAATGAAGAAGGTCAAATTTTAATACCAGATAGATTGGTATTTACCAGTAAAAATGAAGTGGTAATTATTGACTATAAAACGGGAAATAAAGAAAAGAAACACGAATTGCAGGTTCAAAATTATGCTGCGGTTTTAGAAAAAATGAATTTAACAGTGGTAGAAAAAATATTGGTATATCTAGATAAAGAAATTGAAGTATTAAAAGTAGCATAATAAAATGAATACGGTAGATATTGTAATAGGCTGCGCCTTAGGTTTTGGATTAATAAGGGGCTATTTAAAAGGATTTTTTGTAGAAATCACTTCCTTAGTAGGGTTGGTATTAGGAGTTTACGGAGCCATACATTTCTCCTATTTTTTAGCAGATTTTTTAAAAGCACAAGTTCATTGGGATACCAATGTAGTACAAATAGTAGCCTTTGTAGGAACATTTCTCATCATATTAATAGCGCTGGCACTTTTAGGTAAAGTGCTTACAAAAATTGCGAAAACTTTAGCATTGGGTGTTTTTAATAAAATACTGGGGGCAATTTTTGGGTTACTTAAATATGGGTTGATATTTAGTGTTTTACTTACCTTATTTTCGCATTTTAACCGTACCATGAAATTTGTAAGTAACAAAAAACTAGAGCAATCTAGCTTTTACGAACCCGTAAAAAACTTGGCGCCGAGCTTATTTCCAAATTTGATTAAAGTTGTTGAAAAATCTAATGAAAAATAATCCCTACTTTTGCCTTGCACAATTCATTAAAATATGTCAGCAGCCAAAAAAAAATACAAAAAAATAACGACCAAATCTTTGGTGGAAATGAAATCGAATGGCGAGAAAATTTCCATGTTAACCGCCTATGATTATACCATGGCAAAAATTATAGACCATGCCGGAATTGACATGATTTTGGTTGGAGATTCTGCTTCTAACGTAATGGCAGGCCACGAAACAACTTTGCCAATTACTTTAGATCAAATGATTTACCATGCCTCGTCGGTTATAAGAGCCGTAGACAGGTGCTTGGTAGTAGTAGATTTACCTTTCGGAACATACCAAGGAAATTCGCGTAAAGCTTTGGCTTCTGCCATTAGAATTATGAAAGAATCAGGAGGGCATTCGGTAAAATTAGAAGGTGGTGAAGAAATATCAGAATCGATTTCAAGAATTTTAACCGCGGGTATTCCTGTAATGGGGCATTTAGGATTGACTCCACAATCTATTTATAAATTTGGAACTTATACTGTAAGAGCCAAAGAAGAGGAAGAGGCCGAAAAATTGAAAAAAGATGCCAAATTATTAGAAAGTCTTGGCTGCTTTGCTTTGGTTTTAGAAAAAGTACCCTCAAAATTGGCTAAAGAAGTAGCCGATAGTTTAAGCATACCCGTAATTGGTATTGGGGCAGGAGATGGTGTGGACGGACAAGTTTTGGTAACCCACGATATGTTTGGTATGACCCATGAATTTAGCCCAAGATTTTTACGTCGATATTTAGATTTATATACCGATATGGGTAACGCTGTAAAAAGCTATATTTCTGATGTAAAAAGCAAAGACTTTCCCAGTAAAAAAGAACAATATTAAAA
>JAUIAA010000160.1 GCA_030425715.1 Bacteroidia bacterium
CCATCTACCAAGGATGGTGTGTATTCATTTTGCTCTGGAGGTGATCAAAAAGCTAGAGGACATCAAGGCTATGTGGGAGAGGATGGGATGCATAGGTTAAACATTTTAGAGGTGCAACGCTTGATTCGTTTTATGCCTAAAGTGGTAATTGCCGTTGTTCCAGGTTGGGCAGTTGGCGGTGGCCACAGTTTACACGTAGTTTGCGATATGACATTGGCAAGTAAAGAACATGCTATTTTTAAGCAAACAGATGCCGATGTAACTAGCTTTGACGGTGGATATGGATCTGCATATTTAGCAAAAATGGTAGGACAAAAAAAGGCAAGAGAAATTTTCTTTTTAGGAAGAAACTATACAGCTCAAGAAGCATTTGAAATGGGAATGGTAAACGCTGTAATTCCTCATGATGAGCTAGAAGATACTGCTTATCAATGGGCACAAGAAGTCTTAGCAAAATCGCCCACCTCAATAAAAATGCTAAAATTTGCCATGAATTTAACAGATGATGGTATGGTGGGGCAACAAGTTTTTGCAGGGGAGGCAACCCGATTGGCTTATATGACAGAGGAAGCAAAAGAAGGTAGAAATGCATTCTTAGAAAAACGTAAACCAAATTTTGAAAAAAAATGGATACCTTAATTTTAGTTAAAAGTTAAAAGTTAAAAGTGAAGAGTTAAAAGTTAAAAGTGACAAGTAAATAGACAACCATTAAAATATGAAACTGATTTGTATTGGGCGTAACTATGCCAAACATATTGAAGAGTTGGCAAATGAAAAGCCAGAGAATCCAGTAATTTTTATCAAACCAGATTCTGCCATTCTTTTAAAAAAGAACCCATTTATTATTCCGCCTTTTTCTAATGATATTCATTATGAAGTAGAAGTTTTGGTAAAAATCAATAAAATTGGGAAGCATATTCAACAAAAATTTGCGCACAAATATTATGAAGAAATTGGCCTGGGGATAGATTTTACGGCAAGAGATTTACAAAGTAAACTAAAAGAAAAAGGTTTACCATGGGAAAAAGCAAAGGCTTTTGATGGCAGTGCAGTTGTTGGTAATTTTTATAAAAAAGAAAAATTTGAACTAGATAGTTTGGCTTTTCAGTTGTATAAAAACGAATCTTTAGTACAAGATGGTAATACCAAAAATATGCTATGGAAAATAGATGAAATTATAGCTTATGTTTCTCAGTTTTTTACCCTAAAAATCGGTGATGTGATTTTTACAGGAACCCCTGCAGGAGTAGGAAAAGTTGCTCCAAACGACCTCTTAATTGGGCATTTAGAAAAGGAAAAAGCATTTGAAATAAAGGTAAAATAATGCTACAGCAAGAAATTGAAAGAAAATTTTTGGTAAACGGTGAATTTAAAATATATGCTAGTACACAGCATAAAATAGAACAAGGTTATTTGTCTACCAACCCAGAAAGAACTGTTCGTATAAGAATTGCAGATGAAAAGGCATTTATTACCATTAAAGGAAAAAGTAATAAAGCAGGAACCTCTCGATTAGAATGGGAAAAAGAAATTACGGTAGAGGAGGCTAAAAAATTAATATCGATTTGTGAACCAGGCGTGATTGCAAAAACTAGATATCATATTAAAGCTGGTAGCCATATGTTTGAGGTAGATGAGTTTTATGGAGAAAATAAAGGACTGGTAATAGCCGAAATAGAATTACAAAGTGAGGATGAAGCTTTTATAAAACCAGATTGGTTGGGTAAAGAAGTAACTGGCGATGCAAAATATTACAACGCCAGTTTAATTAAAAATCCTTTTAAAAACTGGTAATTATTTTGCATACAGCTTTTTACCAGCATCATAATATTTATCACCTTTTGTCCAGAACGGAGTTTTTACATCATTTGCAATAAGTCTGGCCGACAATACATAAGATTGAAAAAATTGTACCAAATAATCATAGTTTAACGAGTCTGGATTATCTGCTGCCTGGTGGTAGTATTTGTTAATTTCTGCATCAAAACTTGTAAATCCAGGACAGTAAGTAGGAGCAGGGATACCTTTTTTAGCAAAATGTACATTGTCTGATCTATCGAATAATCCCTGCTCTGGAGCAGGATCGTCAATAGCGGTAAGTCCAAAATTAGTAGCAGCTTTTTTAATGTGCTCGCCAGCACTTGTCCTATTTAAACCAATAATAGTGGCTTTGCTTGTATCATTATAACCACCACCATCGCTATTAAAACAGAACACCATTTTATTTAAGGGTAAAACGGGGTGGTTTACATACCAATTGCTACCCAATAATCCTTTTTCTTCCCCTGTAAATAAAATAAATAATGAAGATCTTTTGGTTGGGTATTTTGCAATATTTTGCGCCGCACTTAATACGGTAACTACACCAATTGCATTATCTCTAGCTCCATTATAAATGGAATCATTTTCGGCATTAGGTTTGCCTACGCCAATATGATCGTAATGTGCGGAATAGATTATATATTCCTCTTTTAGCTTTGGGTCACTTCCTTCTAAAACACCTACTACGTTTCTCGATGTAAATTGCTCAATTTTTCTACCTTCAATACTTATATTTGCTTTTAACGCTTTCGCGGAAACAATTGTATTTGCTTTGTCGCTATTAGTATCTTTTGCCCAAATTTGAAAGAATTTATCAGTATTATCTACTTCCTTGCCCGAAGACAATTGAACTACATCACTTCCTAAGTAATGTTGCATGGATGCCCAACTAGAGTCGTCTAAAGTAACGAGCTCTACTACACCTCTAGCACCATGTCCTTTTGCTAAAGCTTTCTTTACGACCGACAACCTATACGAGCCTCTTAAATCGTTTGATTTTTCTGAACCACCTTTCACTACCACAACCTTTCCTTGAACATCTTTGTCTTTATAGTCTTCCTCCAATCCATAATTCAAAAAAATGGCATTGCCATTATAAGTTATGTTTTGACCATCTAACAAAATTAAATCCTCAATAGATTGGTTATTTAATCTTAATTTTAAAGCAGTTGGAGCTTTTTTCTTTTCCATGGCAACATTTTGGTAGTAGCTGCCATTCTCACCAATTGGTTTTACATTATAGCTACGAAGGGTGTTTGCAATATACGAAGCTGCAATATCAATTTCAGGAGAACCTGTTTCTCTACCCTTTAATTCATCGGAAGCTAAAAAATAAATCTGACTTTCGATAGTTGATTTAGAAACGGTAGCATTTACTTTATCAACTTCTGATTGTGCGTAGGTAGTTAAAAATCCACCAATTAGAATACTTAAGGTAATTATTTTTTTCATGTAAAATTATTTTAAGGGGTCTAAAATACAATATTTTATTTTGGTAATAATGAACACAAAATGTAATTATTATATAGATTGTATTGTAACATACTTCTCTATCTTTGTGGCAATCATAATAAAAATAACAAAGTTTGCAAGCAGAAATAATTACCATAGGAGATGAAATTTTAATTGGTCAGATTACCGATACAAATTCTAAATGGATTGCCGAAAGATTGAATGAAATAGGAGTTTCTGTTTATCAAATCACTTCTATTCAAGATGATAAAGAGCATATTTTAAAGGCTTTAGCAGAAGCGGAGGCAAATGCTGATATTGTAATAGTGACGGGTGGATTGGGGCCAACCAAAGATGATATTACCAAACATACCTTAGTAAATTATTTTGATGATGAATTGGTAATGTATGCAGAAATTGCCGAACATATTAAAAAATTGTTTGCCATAATTAAATATCCATACACAGCATCCGATTTACAACAAGCCATGCTGCCTAAAAAAGCAACCATTTTACAAAACAACCAAGGAACAGCATCAGGTATGTGGTTTGAAAAATCAGGAAAAGTGTTTGTTTCATTGCCTGGGGTGCCTAATGAAATGAAAGGCTTGATGCAAAACCATGTCCTACCAAAATTGCAAAATAATTTTAAGCTTCCCTATATTCTACATAAAACCATTAATACTTATGGTCTAGGAGAAAGTAAAGTTGCGGAAAGAATTGCAGACTGGGAAGATAATTTACCAAAGTTTATGAAGTTGGCGTTTTTACCTTCGTATGGGAAATTGCGTTTGCGATTATCAGTTAATGGTTGGGACAAGATCGCTATGGAAAGTGCAATTGCCAATGAGATTGAAAAATTACATTTGATTATTGGAGATATTATTGTTGATTATGATAATGGAGATACGATAGAGCAGATAGTACATGATTTACTTACAAAAAACGAGCAATCTTTAGCTGTTGCTGAAAGTTGTACAGGAGGAGCAATTGCAAGTTTGCTTACCAAAATGCCTGGAGCTTCAAAGTATTTTTTAGGAGGAATGGTAACTTATTCAGAAAAAACGAAAAGAGAATTGCTAAAAGTTTCCGCGAATGCGATAAATAACCATACTGTTGTTAGCAAAGAGGTTGCGGAAGAAATGGCTTTGAACTGTAAAAGCATTTTTAAAACAGATTATGCAATTTCTGTAACAGGAAATGCAGGACCTACTACAGATAATACAGATAAAACGGTAGGAGTGGTGTTTATTGGTGTGGCAACTCCTAATGACGTGATAGTTAAAGAGTTTAGTTTTGGTACTCCTCGTGAAAAAGTAATTGAAAAAGCGATCATAAAATCTTTAGAATTGTTGAGAAAAGAAATTTTAAAAAACAATAAAAATAGTTTGTTAGATATGTAAAGAATTGTTATTTTTGCACCTCGTTTTGAATAAACAATTAATACAGTAAAGAAATGTCAAGAGTTTGTGAGCTTACAGGTAAAAAAGCGATGGTAGGAAACAACGTTTCTCACGCTTTGAATAGAACCAAAAGAAAATTTAAAGTTAATTTGGTTAAAAAGCGTTTTTATTTACCAGCAGAAGATAAATGGATTACTTTAAAAGTTTCTACAAGAGCTTTAAAAAACATCAATAAATTAGGTGTTGAGGCAGTTGTAAAAGAAGCTAGAGCTAACGGTTACTTAAAAAAATAAGAAAAGATGGCAAAGAGTAAAGGAAATAGAATTCAGGTTATTTTAGAATGTACAAAGCATAAGGCTTCAGGAAAACCTGGAACTTCAAGATACATTTCTACAAAAAGTAAAAAAAATACTCCAGATAGATTAGAATTGAAAAAATTCAACCCTATTTTGAAAAAAATGACAATTCATAAAGAAATAAAATAAGAAGTCATGGCAAAAAAATCAGTAGCATCGTTACAAACTGGGTCAAAAAGATTGACTAAAGCTATCAAAATGGTAAAATCAGATAAAACTGGTGCATACACATTTGTAGAAAGCATTATGGATCCATCTAATGTAAAAGATTTTTTAAATAAAAAATAATTTTACAAAACCAATATAGAAAAGCTACTTTCATAAATATGGAAGTAGCTTTTTTCATTTTCAAGAGCTTTATTTTGTTAACTTTGTGTCACTAAAAAATTAACCCTCCTAAGTATTGCGTATGAGCTTGTTTAAAAAAATATTCTCTAAAGAAAAAAAAGAAACCTTAGATAAAGGATTAGAAAAATCTAAAACCTCCTTTTTTAATAAACTTACCA
>JAUIAA010000161.1 GCA_030425715.1 Bacteroidia bacterium
TAAAGAAGGCTTCATCGCCAAGTTTATAGCGCAACATATGTAAAATCATGGCTCCTTTTCTGTAGGTCAATCTACTGTTGAATATTCTATTTACCGAAGTCGTATCAGTAACAAAAGTAGAGCCGTTAGTAAAATTAGTTATATTTTGTATATTGGATTTTCGCCAAGATTTAAAATTGCTTTCGCCATCAAAATTCTCAACAACCAAACCATCTAAATAGGTTGCAAAACCTTCATTAAGCCAAATATCTTGCCAGCTTTCACAAGTAACTTTATTTCCAAACCATTGGTGTGCCAATTCATGTGCAATTAAACTACGGTTAAAATCACCCATAAAACTCATGGTAGTATGCTCCATTCCGCCTCCCCAACCAAATTGGGCATGCCCGTATTTTTCATTTGCAAAGGGATAGGTTTCAAACAAATCACTATATAATTTTATAATCTTGGGAGTTATGTTGGTTCTAGATTTAGCATAGGCTAAATTTTCTGGATAAACATAATTTATAACATCAAAATTTTCTTCATTTACCACATCCGTGTAAACCGTATAATTGGTAACCGCAATTGCAATTAAGTACGCAGGTATTGGATATTTGTGTTTCCAGTGGGTAAGGGTAGAAGATTCATTAGCTTTTTCTGAAATTAACAAACCGTTTGATGCAGCTTTGTAGGCTTTTGGATGTTGGATAAAAACATCAATAGAATCAATTTTATCAATCAAATCTTGTTTACAAGGCCACCAACCTTTTGCACCATATGGTTCCGAAAGGGTCCATAAAACAGGGGTGTTTGATGCTCCGTGTACATTAACTTCAAATGAGCCATGACCAGAGCTAACAGGGTTCCCGCTATAAGTAATTTCTAATGAATCTAATTTTCCTTGAGTTAAAGTTTGTGGTAGCTGTATGTTAATTTCACCATTACTATGGGTAAAATTTAAATTTGTATTTCTTTGTTTTACCTCAGAAACCTTCATATTGTTTTCTAATTCAAAAACAATAGCATCCATATTGTTTTTAGCCTCGTAATAGCTGGTAACTTTACCACTAATAAACGCTGTATTTGGGTCAACTTCCCATTCTAATCTATGGTATTTTAAATCGTAATTTGCTGTATTTGGATTTGCTTTAAACTTGATTTTTTGTTGGGCGTTAGGCTTTTCTAATCGGCTTAATTTATCAATATAATTAAACGAAAAATTATCATCCTTTTGACCAGAGCTAACGGTAGAAAATAAAATAGTAATAAGGAGCAATAAATTCCTCATATAAATTAAATTTGTTGTTTGTTAAAGCAATCTTTTTTAAAGAGCCACAAATATACTAATAATGTATTTAATTCAATTTTTTAAAAAGTCTAAGTCTACCTTAATATTTTTATTTTTTTTCAGTATTATTTTTGTGCCTATACTTTATTTTATGGTCAAGCCGAAAGCAACACTTCCAGTATTTAATCCTGTAGATGTTAATCCTAGATTGGTGGATGATGCCGTAAAACACATTCAAAAAAACCACAAGGTGGCTAACTTCAAATTAACCAATCAAAATGGAGAGGTCATTACAGAAAAGAATTTTGAGAATAAAATTTATATAACCGATTTCTTTTTTACGCGTTGCCAAACCATTTGCCCATTGATGGCCATTCATATAGCAGATTTACAAAATCATTTTATGCAAGATGATGAAATTAAATTTCTTTCACTTTCGGTAACTCCTAAAATGGATAGTGTTTCTGTGCTAAAAGAATATGCAAATAAAGTTGGAGCAGTAGATGGGAAATGGGAGTTGACTACGGGAGATAAGCAGCAAATTTATAATTTGGCAAGAAAATCATATTTCGCAGTTTTAGATGAAGGAGATGGAGGGGAACAAGATTTTATCCATACCGAACAATTTATTTTAATTGATAAAAAAAAGCAAATTAGAGGTTTTTATGATGGAACCGATGCAAAAGAATTGGATAGAATAATAACAGATATTGAAATTTTAAAGCAAGAAAAATAACTTGACTTATTTCTGCGGTAGAAAGTGATTTTTTAACACCTATAACAATTAAATTTTCCGTATTTTCGCACAGTATTTATAATCAATCTAAATAAATATTGGATACTACAATAGCAAATTTATCGGTAGGAGAGTTAGGAATCATACACGAAAACTCCTTTGAAAACATTCCTCTTTCCTTATTAGAAATGGGCTGTATGCCTGGGGCAGAAGTAAAATTGTTGCAAATTGCACCACTAAAAGATCCATTATATATTTGTGTAAATGGAAGTCATTTAGCAATCAGAAAGGAAACTGCTAGCGAAATATGGATTACCAAAAAATAATTGAATGATTCAAAATAAAATCATAAAAGTTGCTTTAGTAGGTAACCCTAATACAGGTAAGACATCTATATTCAACCAGTTAACAGGTCTAAATCAAAAAGTTGGAAATTACCCAGGAATCACGGTTGAGAAAAAAACAGGGAAAGCAAAAATAAATAGCAATACGGAAGCTTCCATATTAGATTTGCCAGGTACTTACAGTATTAATCCAACTACGATTGACGAGAATATTGTTATCCAAACACTTTTAAATACAAAAGGTAAAGATTATCCAGATGTAATTGTAGTTGTTGCAGATGTAGTGAACCTTAAAAGAAATTTATTGCTTTTTTCACAGATCAAAGATTTACAAATCCCCGCGATTCTAGCATTAAATATGTCTGATCAAATGGAACGAAAAGGGATTAGCATAGACATAGAACTTCTCAAAAAAGAACTAAAAAGTGAAGTAGTTCTGTTAAGTTCAAGAAAGAATATTGGTATTGATAAATTAAAAAATGCCATTGTAAATTTTGATAAAAACAACATAGAAGCTTTAGCAGATATTTCTGATAGAATTGATAAAGATTTTTTTGATAAGATTCGCAAAGTTTTCAACAATATTCCTCTATATAAAGCTTGGTTATACATTACCCAAATGGATAATTTAGAAGGCTTAACCAATACACAGTTGTTATTAATTGACGAGTTAAAAGCCAATAAAGAACAATTAAAAAAGTACCAACATAAAGAAACCATATACCGCTACCAATTAATCAATACTATTTTAAGTAAAGTTTATCAAGTTGATACAAGTAGCGCATCTGATTTACGATCAAAACTAGATAGGGTACTAACACACAAGATATTTGGCTATGTAATTTTTGCAGCAATTTTGTTTGTAATTTTTCAATCTATTTTTGATTGGGCAACGTTGCCTATGGATTGGATTGATGGTTTTTTTGGAGATTTAAGTCTAAAGATTAAAGAAGTATTGCCAGCAGGAATGTTGACAGATTTACTTGCCGAAGGCATTATTCCTGGAATAGGAGGTATTGTAATTTTTATACCGCAGATTGCCATTTTATTTTTATTTGTTGCAGTTTTAGAAGAATCAGGTTATATGAGTAGAGTGGTTTTTTTGATGGATAAAATTATGCGTAAATATGGAATGAGTGGTAAAAGTGTGGTGCCACTAATTTCGGGAACCGCCTGTGCCATTCCGGCAATTATGGCGGCCAGAAATATTAGCGGTTGGAAAGAACGTTTGATTACTATTCTGGTCACACCGTTTACTACTTGTTCGGCTAGATTACCAGTTTATGCCATTATTATTGCATTGGTTATCCCTCCACAGCGAGTGCTTGGGTTTTTTAGTTTGCAAGGTCTTACACTTTTGTCTTTGTATATTTTGGGTTTTGCCTCTGCACTAGTATCTGGATATGTTTTGCATAAAGTTTTAAAAGTAAGAAGCAAGAGCTTGTTTGTAATTGAAATGCCCAATTATAAATTACCTTCATTAAAGAATGTTTTTTTCACTGTAGTGGATAAGACCAAAGCTTTTGTTTTTGGTGCGGGGAAAATTATTTTAGCTATATCTATAATTTTGTGGTTCTTAGCTTCTAACGGTCCATCAAATTTTAAAAATGCAGAAATAATTTTTGAGAATTCAACTTTAAGTACTGTAGAAAAAGAACAAAAAATAGCAGCGTATAAATTAGAAAACTCTTATATAGGAATTATGGGAAAAGCTATTGAGCCAGCCATCAAACCTTTGGGTTATGATTGGAAAATAGGAATAGCTTTGGTTTCTTCCTTTGCAGCAAGAGAAGTTTTTGTAGGAACTTTAGCTACTATTTATAGCGTTGGTAATGATGATGAGGATAATACGACTATTAAAAAGCGAATGGCAGCGGAAATTAATCCTGATACAGGAGAGGAGCGATTTAATTTCCCTGTAGGGATGTCGTTAATGGTTTTTTACGCATTTGCTATGCAATGTATGAGTACCTTAGCTATAGTAAAACGAGAAACCAATAGTTGGAAATGGCCCATGTTACAATTGTTTGGTATGGGGCTCTTGGCATATATAGCATCTTTTATAACCTACTCAATATTAGCTTGATCATGCAACAAATATTGGCATATATTATATTGCTTATTGCTATTATTTTTTTGGTAAAGAAGTATTTTATCAAAACCAATAATCGCAAAAATGGATGCGATAAAAATTGTAAATGTGACTAAAAAAAGCTGTAAAACAAAAATGTTCTACAGCTTTTTACATTATAAATGTACAATTTAGCTAAAAGCAATCCCGGCTATAATGGCACCAATAATAATAAGTGCGTAGAATATAATAAACATTATAGTAATAATTCCTATAAACTTAAAGCATGATTTTAAATTTTCGAGTGCAGTTTCTAGTGCTTCATTATTATTAGCACTTATGGCGGAATTTATCTTTTTTGAAAACTTGTACAAGTACATGGTTGGAAAATAGTAAATTAAGGCAATAACCATATATATCATGCTATACATAAAACTTGGAATTGGAAGTTGCACACCAGTACTTTGAGGTAGTATAGAAATAATAATACCAAAAAACAAGGCAAATAATAGCATAAGTCCTATGGATATAAACCCAACAATAGCAAGCAGTTTAGACCATTTACCAATTTCACCTAAGTATTTTAGGGCGTTATTTGAAATAGTTAAATCTTCTTCTTTTTTTAAATAATTGTCTAAGGGGTTTATTTTGTCGTTCATTTTTAAGAAGCTTTATTTGTGATTACTATTTTTTCCAATTGTTTTTCAATGGCTTTTTTATAAAAATCTTGTAAAGATTTATAATAGGTTTGCGATACAATTGGTGTGTTTATTTTGGTTTTGGTAATAACTTTTACTGATTTATCATTGGTGCTTAATTCAAAAGAAAATGAACCAATACCATCAGGTAATTCAATTGTTGTGTTTTCAGGTTTGGAAGTAATTTGGTATCCTTCAGGCAATTTTAAATCTATTGCAATCTCATCTTTCCATGGGGCGCCAAAGTCAACTGGAAAATTTCTTTCCTCTTGTTTAAATGGATTTTCATTTTCAGTATAAAAAAGCATTGGTGGGATAAAAATCTTATCATTGATAACATCCACTTGATTTTCACTAACAAATTGAACACTTTCAAT
>JAUIAA010000162.1 GCA_030425715.1 Bacteroidia bacterium
TTTAGCCATTCTATTAATGGCTGCCAAATTCAAAATACCTGTTTGTCCACATGCTGGAGGCGTTGGCCTTTGCGAATATGTACAGCATTTATCTATGATTGATTATATTGCAATTAGTGCTTCAAAAGAAGAACGAATTATAGAATATGTAGATCATTTACACGAGCATTTTTTAGATCCTGTTCGCATAAAAAATGGAGCTTATATGCCTCCTCAAATTGCTGGATACAGTATTACAATGAAAGAAAAATCTTTGAAAGATTACGAATATCCAAATGGTATAATTTGGCAAACTGAATTACAAACATAAATCTTTAATAAAATGAAACGATTACTTTTTATTTTCATTTTTGTGATTACATTACAACCGGTGTTGGCACAAAAAAACTATATCCCTTCTAAAGAAAACTTAGAAGCCAGAAAATGGTTTCAAGAAGCTAAATTTGGTTTGTTTATTCATTGGGGAGTATATAGTATTTTAGGAGATGGGGAATGGGTTATGAACAATCAAAATATTGCCATTGACGAATATGAAAAGCTTCCTGCTTTTTTTAACCCTATCGATTTTGATGCGGAAGCTTGGGTAAAAATGGCAAAAGATGCTGGCATGAAATATATTACCATTACCAGTAGGCACCACGATGGGTTTTCTATGTTTGATTCAAAAGCAACAGATTACACCATTGTTAAAAAAACACCTTACCAAAAAGATATTTTAAAACCTTTAGCCGAAGCTTGTAAAAAAGAAGGTATCAAGCTATTTTTTTACTACTCCTTATTAGATTGGCATGACGATAATTATTTCCCTAGAGGAAGAACTGGTACGGGTATCCCTGGAAGATCTGATTCTGGAGACTGGGATAAATACATAGCATTTATGAAAGCCCAACTTACAGAGCTTTTAACCAATTATGGTGAAGTTGCCGGAATTTGGTTTGATGGGCACTGGGATCAAAAAGAATGGGATGGCAAACGATTTGGTAAATTAAAAGTAGATTGGCATTATGATGAATTGTATAGTTTAATACATAAACTACAACCACAATGTTTAATTGGCAACAACCACCACATTGCTCCTTTTGCAGGCGAAGATTTTCAAATGTTTGAAAAAGATTTACCTGGTAAAAATACTACAGGATTTGGAACTTCTGCTGATGATATTGGCATACTGCCTACCGAAGTTTGCGAAACTATTAATGGTTCTTGGGGGTTTAATTTAAAAGATAGAAAACACAAATCTGATAAAGAATTAATTCAATATTTGGTAAATGCGGCTGGTTATGGCAGTAACCTACTCCTTAATGTTGGTCCCATGCCAAATGGTAAAATTCAACCAGAACATATAACTTCCCTAAAGCATATTGGAGATTGGTTAAAAATTAATGGAGAAACCATTTATGGTACTTCACAAGGGCCAATTCCTCCTAGTAAACAAATGGTTTCCACGCAAAAAGGAAATACTGTTTTTTTACACTTATTAGATACTTCTCAAGAGGTTGTTTTTATTCCTAATTTTATAGGTAAAATAAAAACGATTCACTTTTATAAGGACCAATCAAAAGTAGAACACGATTTAACCAAATATGGTCTATTAATTAAAGTACCAAAAAACAAAATGGACAATATTGATACAATTATTGAAATTAAAATGAAATAATTTATGACACCATTTAATTTACAAGGAAAAATTGCTGTGGTAACAGGAGGAGCAAGTGGTATTGGGCGTGCTATTTCACTAAGGTTTGTAGCACAAGGTGCTTATGTTCATGTATTGGAATTACAGGCAGAAAATTCTGCAAATTTAATTTCAGAAGCAGAAAAACTTGGCGGAAAAATAAAAATGCATACCTGTAATGTCGCTAAAGCTACTCAAGTGGAACGCGTAATTCATCAAATTATTGATGAAAATCAAAGAATTGATATTTTGGTAAACAATGCAGGGGTTGCTCATGTAGGAAATATTGAAAATACCAGTGAAGAAGATTTAGATCGATTATACGAGGTAAATATTAAAGGTATCTATAACTGTATTTCTGCTTGTATCAAAAACATGAAATCCAAAGGCGGGGTGATTTTGAACATGGCTTCTATAGCTTCGAGTGTAGGAATTTCAGATCGGTTTGCTTATTCTATGACCAAAGGGGCTGTTTTAACCATGACCTATTCTGTTGCAAAGGACTATTTAGAGCATAATATACGTTGTAATTGTATTTCTCCTGCTAGAGTTCACACTCCTTTTGTTGATGGGTTCATCCGTAAAAATTACCCGGGGAAGGAAAGTGAAATGTTTGATGCTTTATCTAAAACACAACCCATAGGTAGAATGGCTAAACCTGAAGAAATTGCCAATTTAGCCTTGTATTTATGCTCGAATGAAGCAAGTTTTATAACAGGAACCGACTACCCAATTGATGGTGGATTTATAAAATTAAATGGATAATAAATAGATTTTAAACAATACTTAAAAATGAAATTAATACGATTTGGCACAGTGGATAATGAAAAGCCTGGAATTTTAACCGAAGACAATAAAAGGCTAGATATTAGTGCATTTGGAGAGGACTATACAGAGTCCTTTTTTGAAAATGACGGGTTAAATAGATTGAAAAAATGGTTAGAAAAAAACCAAGCTAATTGCCCTGTTGTTAAAGATACAGAAAGATTAGGAGCGCCACTTGTGCGTCCTTCTAAAATAGTATGTGTAGGTTTAAATTATGCCCAACATGCAGCTGAAAGCGGTATGCAAGTCCCAAAAGAGCCTGTTTTGTTTTTTAAAGCAACCAGCGCAATAGTTGGTCCAAACGATGATTTAATCATTCCAAAAGGAAGTACTAAAACAGATTGGGAAGTTGAATTGGCTGTAGTAATTGGTAAAAAAACTTCCTATGTTTCTAAAGAAAATGCGCTGGAGCATGTTGCAGGCTATGTACTGCATAATGATTACAGTGAGCGCGAATTTCAATTAGAAAAAGAAGGGCAATGGGTAAAAGGTAAAAGTTGTGATACTTTTGCGCCAATAGGCCCATTTATTGTTACTAAAGACGAAATAAAAAATCCGAATAACTTGAATTTATGGTTAAAATTAAATGGTAAAATGATGCAAAATAGTTCTACATCAGACTTTATTTTTAATGTAGAAGAAGTGGTGAGTTATATTAGCCAATATATGACGCTGTTACCTGGAGATATTATTTCAACAGGCACACCATTTGGCGTTGGTTTAGGGTTAAACCCTCCAACTTATTTAAAAGCTGGCGATGTAGTAGAATTAGGAATTGAAGGTTTAGGAAGCTCCAAACAGATTTGTAAAGATTATACCAGATAAACCCATGAGAATAGATAGCCACCAGCATTTTTGGAAGTTCGACCCTATCCGCGATAGTTGGATAGACCAAAGTATGGAGGCTATTCAAAAAGACTTTTTACCGCCACATCTTAAACCTCTATTACAAGCCAATAAAATAGAAGCTTGTATTGCCGTTCAAGCAGACCAAAGTGAAACCGAAACAGAGTTTTTGTTAGATTGTGCCGCTAAAAATTCATTCATTAAAGGGGTTGTAGGATGGGTGGATTTGCGAGCTCACAATGTGGAAGCACGATTACAACATTATTCACAAAATACTTTATTTAAAGGTGTGCGACATATAGTTCAAGCAGAAGCCAATGATTTTATGTTGAGTGCAGACTTTCAAAAAGGCGTAGGCAAATTGGAAGAATTTAATTTAACTTATGATATTTTAATTTTTCCCAGCCAACTTACTGCGGCAATTGCACTTGTAAAGAAGTTTCCAAACCAGAAATTTGTAATAGATCATATGGCCAAGCCCGAAATTAAACTTGGGAAAATTGAAAAATGGCAAAAGCATATCAAAACCATAGCACAATACCCAAATGTGTATTGCAAAATATCAGGCATGACTACTGAGGCGGATTGGAAACATTGGTCAACTAAAGATTTTTATGCTTATTTAGATGTTGTATTCGAAGTTTTTGGCACAAATCGAATCATGTATGGTTCAGATTGGCCAGTTTGTTTACTCGCCGCAACATACAAAGAGCAACTTCAAATATTAGAAACTTATATAAAAACTCTATCCATTGATGAGCAAATTAAAATAATGGGCACTAATGCTGTGGGTTTTTATCAAGTTTTAGAAACAAAAGCAGGCAATAACTAAAAAATAAATTATGGATTTAAATTTAAAAAATAAAATAGTTATCGTAACGGGAGGGTCAAAAGGAATTGGATTGGGAATAACCAATGCATTGTTAAAAGAAGGTGCTATTCCAGCAATTGTTAGTAGAAATAAAGAAAGTGTAGATAAACTTGTTCAAAACATTAAGGCAAATGGAGGCGAAGCTTTGGGAGTTATTGCTGAATTAACCGATCCTGAGCAGTGCAAAAGAGCGGTGCATGAAGTAGTGAAATTTTATGGTAAAATTGATGGGGTTGTAAATAATGCTGGTACAAACGATGGGGTTGGTTTAGAAAACGGCAGCTATACCGATTTTGTAAAATCTTTACATAAAAATTTAATTCACTATTACCTAATCGCGCATTATGCTTTGGAGTCACTTAAAAAAAGTAAAGGTTCCATTGTAAACATTGGGTCTAAAACTTCGGTCACCGGACAAGGAGGTACTTCGGGATATGCCGCCGCTAATGGTGGTAGAAATGCACTAACTCGAGAATGGGCTGTTGAGTTACTACCTTTTGGCATACGTGTAAATGAGGTTATTGTTGCCGAATGCTTTACACCGCTTTATGAAAAGTGGATCAATACTTTTGAAAATCCAGAAGAAAAACTAAAACAAATCACCAATAAAATTCCTTTAGATAATAGAATGACTACTGCAGAAGAAATTGCAAATATGGTGGTTTTTCTATTATCGAATAAATCTAGCCATACCACAGGGCAGCAAATTTATGTAGACGGTGGCTATACCCATCTTGATAGAGCCATTACAAAATAATTACACCATGAAAAATCATAAAAAAATACCTGTAGTTGACAAAAAAGTACTTATCCCTTTTATTCTAGTTACCTCTTTATTTGCCCTTTGGGGATTTGCAAATGCCGTAACCGATCCTATGGTGCAAGCTTTTAAAAAAGTACTTGAACTATCCAATTCGCAAGCCGCTTGGGTACAAATGGCGTTTTATGGTGGTTACTTTTGTATGGCTTTACCAGCCGCGATGTTTATGCGAAAATATTCCTACAAAGTTGGTATTCTTATTGGTCTCGCATTATATGCAACAGGAGCTCTATTGTTTTACCCTGCGGCAATAACAGAACAATTTTGGTTTTTCTGCTTAGGGCTTTATATCTTAACATTTGGATTGGCGTTTTTAGAAACCGCAGCCAACCCCTATGCCTTAGCTCTTGGCGCTAAAGAAACCGCAACACAACGATTAAATTTGGCCCAAGCTTTCAATCCTGTTGGTTTGATTGCTGGTTTATTTGTTGCACAGCAATTTGTACTAAA
>JAUIAA010000163.1 GCA_030425715.1 Bacteroidia bacterium
CTCCTTCCACACTTTAATGAGTTGCTCTTCGGTAAATGGGTCAGTTGGAAGATCTTCTTCGTCAAGAACTACTTCCATTTGTTTGATTTGGTGTTCCTTCTTTGCTCTTATACTGCTTAAGGAAAGGCCAGAAGTTGTTTTTTTCTTGACTTCCAACGATATTTTAGGACGCTTTTCCATAACAACCGTTTCGGTTGGTTCGGAACTTATTTCCTCTAAATTATCGGATTGTTCAGAAACAGCATAGTCTTCAACATTTTTATCCTTGATGGGAATAGAGGTTTCAGTTTTTTCTTTGGGTAAATTAACAGCAATAGGCGTGATACCCTTTGATTTAAAATAACTGGCCGGAATTATGAAGTTTTTGCTATTTTTTTTTTCTCCATCAAAATTGATAGAGGCTAATTGCATTAGACAAAGTTCAACCAATAATCGTTGGTTTTTACTGCTCTTATATTTTAAATCGCAGTCATTAGCTAATTCAATACCCTTTAGTAGAAAGGCTTGAGAGGCTTGTCTGCACTGCTTTTGGTATTTTTCCTTGGTTTCATCACCAACCTCCAATAATTCGATAGTTTCAGGGTTTTGGCAAACCAATAGATCCCTAAAGTGAGAAGCTAGACCAGCAATGTAATGATGACCGTCAAAGCCCTTGGCTAGAATAGTATTGAATTGTACCAAAAGTTCCGGAATTTTGTTCTCCAGAATGTAATCGGTACTTTCAAAATAGGTTTCGTAATCCAGGACATTCAAGTTTTCAGCAACGGCCTGGCGTGTCAGGTTTTTCCCTGAAAAACTCACAACACGATCAAAAATGGATAATGCGTCACGCATGGCACCATCAGCTTTTTGGGCTATAATGTGCAAAGCGTCATCTTCGGCAATAATTCCTTGTTCTTCAGCAATGTATTTTAAGTATTCTTTGGCATCTTTAACGGTTATGCGCTTAAAATCAAAAATTTGACAGCGAGATAAAATCGTTGGTATAATTTTATGTTTTTCGGTAGTTGCTAAAATAAAAATAGCATGTGCAGGTGGCTCTTCCAATGTTTTTAAAAAGGCATTAAATGCCGATTGAGATAACATATGCACCTCATCTATAATATAAACTTTGTATTTACCTGTTTGTGGTGGTATCCTTACTTGGTCGGTTAGGTTTCTAATATCATCTACAGAATTGTTCGATGCAGCGTCTAGTTCAAAAATATTAAAAGCAAAATCTTCATCTTCAGATAAGTTTTGCGCAACTTCTTGGTTAATTCTTTTGGCTAAAATTCGTGCACAGGTAGTTTTCCCTACTCCTCTAGGTCCTGTAAATAAAAGGGCTTGCGCTAAATGATTATTTTTTATAGCATTTTCTAGCGTATTGGTAATGGCTTGCTGGCCAACTACATCTTTAAATACTTTTGGGCGATATTTTCTTGCTGATACAATAAATTGTTCCATAAATTAGCTATAAATTTTATCGTAAAGATGTTTGTATTTTTTTAAAATTACTTCTCTTTTGGGTTTAAAGGTAGGAGTTAATAAATGGTTATCTACCGACCAAACTTCAGGAGTTAATTCAATTTTTTTAATGGTTTCCCATTTTCCAAAATTTTTGTTTCCATGCTCTATTTCCTCCATAATTCTTTCCTTTACACCTTTTAAAGCAATTAAATCCTCATTACTACAATTGGTGTTCAATTGGTGTCTGCTAGCCCATTCTTTCACAAATTCAAAATTGGGTTGTACTATTGCAGCAGCCATTTTTTGGCCTTCTCCAATTACTAAAATTTGTTCAATAAAACGAGATTGTTTCATTTCATTTTCTAAAAGGGTAGGGGAAATGTATTTCCCTCCAGAAGTTTTAAAAATTTCTTTTTTTCTACCAGTAATTTTTAAAAAACCTTCCTTGTCAATTTCACCTTTATCACCAGTATGGAAATAATCTCCAGTCATTACGCTAGCCGTTTTTTCAGGATCTTTGTAATAACCCTGCATAATATTTGGTCCTTTGGCCAAAATTTCACCATCATCGGCAATTTTAATTTCAACATTGTTAATAACCTTGCCAACGGTTCCTATTTTAAAACCGCCACCTTTGTACATGTTTACCGAAATTACTGGAGAAGTTTCTGTAAGCCCATAACCCTCCATAATTTGCATGCCGGCCGCAGTAAAAATTCTGGTTAATCTGGGTTGTAAAGCCGCACTACCAGAAACGATGGTTTCTAATTCGCCACCCAATGCTGCACGCCATTTACTAAAAATTAACTTGTTGGCCAATTTCAATTTTTGTTCATACCACCATCCATTTGCACCATAAGGCTCGTACTGTAAACCTAGTTCAACAGCCCAGAAAAACAATTTTTTCTTAACCCCTTCCAACTCAGCTCCTTTAGCAATAATATTATCGTAAATTTTTTCTAGCAATCTAGGAACGGCACTCATAAAATTGGGTTTTACTTCCTTTACATTTTCTCCAATTTTTTCTATTGCTTCTGCATAATAAATTCCAATACCATTGTAAATATACAAGTAGTGTAGCATACGTTCAAATACATGACATACTGGTAAAAAGCTCAATACTTTTGTTTCGCCTTGCGATATGGGTAATCTAGGATTACTATCTAAAACATTGCTTACAATATTATGGTGAGAAAGCATTACCCCTTTTGGAACTCCGGTAGTACCTGAGGTATAAATTATAGTAGCTAAATCAGTTGGTAATACTGCATCTTTGCATTTATCAAGCTCTTCTTGATTATCTATAGGCTCTCCCAATTTGAGTATTTCTTCCCAGTTTTTACAGCCATCAATGGTATCAAAGCTGTAAATTTCTTCAAGACTTGGAGATTCTTCAAAAATAGCCTTTGCTTTGCCGTATAGTTCTTCATCCGATAAAAAACAAAGTTTCACTTCGGAATGATTAAATATATATTTGTACTCCTCTTTACTTATGGTAGGGTAGATAGGTACATTCTGTGCTCCAATTTGCAAAATTCCCATATCCAAAATATTCCATTCTGTTCTGTTCGTGGAAGAAATGACAGCAATTTTATCATTGGGTTTAACGCCAAGTTTAAGTAGCCCTCTACTTATTGCATTGGCTTTCTCAACAAATTCATCGGTTGAGGTTGCTACCCAGCTTCCACTAGTTTTCGAAACCAATGATTTTTTTAAAGAATGATGTTTTGATTGGTATGTTAAAAAATCAAATAAACGGGATACTTCTTTCGACATGAGCAAATATAAATGTGAGTTGCAAAATAATAATATTTAGTGAAAAATGGAGTAGGATAAGATAAAATTATAGAAATTTATTCTTCTTCATTACTTATCAACTTACGCAATTGTTTATCTTTGCTGCTTTATAAAAAAAGAGGAGGTAATGCGCCAAGATTTTTTTAAATGAATAAGATAATCCTTGGTAAATTACATGCTACACATAAAAAAATAATTAAATGAAAATTTCATATAGTTGGTTAAAAGAGTTTATAAATATTGATTTAGAAGCTGAAATAGTTGGCGAAATTTTAACCGATTTAGGTCTTGAAGTAGAAGGAATTGAAACTTTTGAAACCATTAAAGGAGGGTTAAAAGGTGTTGTGGTTGGAGAGGTACTTAGCTGTGAACAACACCCTAATGCAGATAGATTAAAAATTACCAAAGTTGAGTTAGGAAATGGTGAGCCTGTACAAATAGTTTGTGGAGCACCTAATGTTGCAGTAGGTCAAAAAGTTCCTGTTGCCGCTATTGGCACC
Source organism: Bacteroidia bacterium (assembly GCA_030425715.1). GTDB lineage: Bacteria > Bacteroidota > Bacteroidia > Flavobacteriales > Flavobacteriaceae > Lutimonas. Next base: position 3,747 of record JAUIAA010000163.1, read on the forward strand.
AAACTATATACAGATAATGGAGAAAGTTTTACCATTAAAAAAGGTAAAATAAGAGGGGAAGAGAGTTTTGGGATGATTTGTGCAGAAGATGAATTGGGTTTAGGGAAAGGTCATGATGGCATAATGGTTCTAGATGCCAAACTGAAACCTGGAATGAAAGCTGCAGAACTTTTTAAAGTAGAATCTAATCCGGTATTTGAAATAGGGTTGACTCCTAATAGAGCGGATGCCATGAGTCATTTAGGAGTAGCTAGAGATTTGTACGCTGGATTGTTGCAGCAAAAAGAATTAAAAAAGAACTTAAACACCCCTTCTGTTAGCGATTTTCATATTGACGAACGCACTTTTAAAATAAATGTAGAGGTTGAAAACACAAAATTGGTACCTAGATATGCGGGTATAACAATAACAGATATCAAAGTTGCAGATTCTCCGCAATGGTTACAAAATAAATTAAAATCCATTGGGTTAAACCCAATTAATAATGTAGTAGATATTACCAACTATATTTTACATGGTATTGGGCAACCGCTACATGCTTTTGATGCAAATCAAATCAAAGGAAACAAAGTGGTAGTGAAAAATTTACCAACTGGGATTAAATTTGTTACCTTAGATGAAGTAGAAATAGAATTACATGAAGATGATATCATGATTTGTGATGGTGAAGACAACCCAATGTGTATAGCTGGAGTTTTTGGAGGCATAAATTCAGGAGTTACCCAAAGTACCTCTACTATTTTCTTAGAAAGTGCTTATTTTAACCCAGTTTCTATTCGTAAATCGGCAAAAAGACATGCTTTAAGTACAGACGCTTCTTTTCGATTTGAAAGAGGAATTAACCCAGATACAGTGGTTTATGCTTTAAAATATGCTGCAATTTTAATTAAGGAATTGGCGGGTGGAAAAATAGTATCAGAAATTACAGATATTTATCCAGAGGTAATGGAAGATTTTCAAGTACACTTATCCTACGAAAAGACCCATAGAATTATTGGGGAAGAGATACCGGCAGATACCATTAAAAACATTTTAGCTTCTTTAGATATAAAAATTAACAACCAAACAGAATCTGGTCTAGGCTTAACCATTCCTTCGTACAGAGTAGACGTAACTCGCGAGGCGGATATTGTAGAGGAAATTTTAAGGGTTTACGGCTATAATAATATTGAAACGCCTAAAAAATTAAATACCTCAATTTCGTATTCTTCAAAAAACAGCGTGGAGAAAATCGAGAATATTGCAGCAAACTTTTTGATTGCCCAAGGTATGTATGAAACCATGGCAAACTCTTTAACAAAACCAGAGTATGTAAATTATTCAGAGGTTTTACAAAACAATCAAAATGTAGGGATGCTAAATGCTTTAAGTAGCGATTTATCAGTAATGCGCCAATCTATGTTGTTTGGTGGTTTAGAAGCTATTGCGTACAATATCAATAGAAAAAATGCCGATTTAAAGTTGTTTGAATTTGGAAATACCTATCACAAATTTGAAAGTGAATATAACGAACAAAAACATTTAGCACTTTTCTTTACAGGAAATCAAAATAAAAATAACTGGAAGAATGATGTAGCTGTAGCTGATATTTTTTATGTAAAAGGGATAGTCAAAGCGCTTTTACAGAGACTTGGAGTACAATCATTAAAATATACCGAGGTTAAAAGCGATGTATTTTCAGAAGGATTAGCATTGCAATTTGGAAAAACCAAACTGGTAGAGTTAGGCTTAGTAAAAAGC
>JAUIAA010000164.1 GCA_030425715.1 Bacteroidia bacterium
TTCCACCAAAAATTTGCTTAAATTTTTTATTGCTAATAATTTTTCGAATTTCTTTATCATCATATTCAAATTCTTTTCTAATTCTAAACAAATCTTCTTTATTGGGTTCCCAAAACCCACCCGCTAAAAAAGTTTCATTGGGTTTCAATCTTAAATAATAGCCTCCTCGCAACTCCTTTCCTAATCTACTATACGAGCCTGCAAAATGCGGTTTGTAAGGAGTTTTATCTTTAGAAAAACGCACATCACGATAAATTCTAAATAGTTTAAACTTCTCTATTTCATCATGTTTGTTTAAATTATTTAAAATTTCATGGTAAAAAGATTTGGCATCGTTTTGAGCTTCTGTAAATATATTTTTATGTTCTTGAAACCATTCTCTATCATTGTTTTGTTTCAAATCTTTTAAAAATTGAAAAGTTGATTTTTTTAATTGCATCCTTAGGTGATTTTAAGCTACAATATACAAAAATGTCACAGATATTAAATGTTGACAAATCGCATAAAAAGTAAGCTTTACATTTCATTTAAATTATTACTTTGCAGAGGTAACTAACTTAATTTAGAATAGCAAAAGTGAAAGTTTGTATAGCAGAAAAGCCAAGTGTTGCCAGAGAAATTGCTAACGTTTTAGGAGCCAAAACAAAGCGTGATGGCTATTTTGAAGGGAATGGTTATGCGGTTACTTATACCTTTGGGCATTTATGCACTTTAAAAGAACCTAGAGATTACAAACCGTACTGGAAAAGTTGGGATTTGAACAACTTGCCTATGCTTCCAGAAAAATTTGAAACCAAAGTAGTGGACAATTCAGGTATCCAAAAACAGTTTCAGATAGTAAAAAATTTATTCGATAATGCTTCAGAAGTAATCAATTGCGGAGATGCTGGGCAAGAAGGAGAATTGATTCAGCGCTGGGTATTGCATCAAGCAGGATATACTGGTGTGGTTAAACGATTGTGGATTTCTTCGCTTACCACCGAAGCCATAAAGGAAGGTTTTCACAATCTGAAACCCGCTAGTGAATATGATAATTTATACTACGCAGGATTTTCTAGAGCCATTGGTGATTGGCTTTTAGGTATGAATGCCACGAGGTTATATACTGTAAAACACGGTGGGTATAAGCAGGTTTTATCTATTGGTAGAGTGCAAACTCCCACCTTGGCAATGTTGGTAAATCGTTATAAAGAAATTCAAAATTTTAAACCTGTGCCTTATTGGGAATTGCAAACCTTGTATCGAGAAACTCTATTTCACTGTGAAGAGGGTAGGTTTTTAAATAAAGAAGCAGGACAAGCTTTTGCAGATAAGGTAAAGCAAAGTGATTTTGAAATAGTTACCATCCAAAAAAAAGATGGAAAAGAATACGCTCCAAAACTATTCGATCTTACAGGATTGCAAGTGTATTGCAATAATAAATTTGGATTTTCGGCTGATGAAACGCTTAAAATCGTGCAAAAATTATACGAACAGAAGGTAGTAACTTACCCAAGGGTAGATACAACATTTTTGCCAAACGACATTTATCCTAAGGTGCCTAGCATATTAAAGAATTTATCTAAGTACAAAAACTTAACACACTCTTTATTAGCTAAAAAAATAAAAAAATCTTCTAAAGTATTTAACGATAAAAAAGTAACCGATCACCATGCAATTATTCCCACTGGCGTGGAAATTAATTTGCAGTACAACCAACAACAGGTTTACGATATCATCACCAAAAGGTTTATAGCTGTATTTTATAACGATTGTAAGGTGGCAAATACTACGGTTATTGGCCAAGCCGAAAAAGTAAAGTTTAAAACAACGGGTAAAGTAATTATAGAAAAAGGATGGAGAATTGTTTTTGAAGATAAAAACAATACGGAAAAAAAAGAAGCAGATGTTCTCCCAAATTTTGTAAAAGGAGAAAAAGGCAAGCACCAACCTTCGTTTATTGAAAAAGAAACCAAGCCACCTAAACAGTTTAGCGAAGCAACCTTGTTAAGAGCTATGGAAACAGCTGGTAAACAAGTAGAAGATGAGGAAATGCGCGAATTGATGAAAGAAAATGGAATTGGCAGACCTTCTACAAGGGCAAATATTATTGAAACGCTTTTTAAGAGAAAGTATATAGAAAGAAATAAAAAACAAATTTTACCTACCCATACAGGCATACAGTTAATTGATACCATACAAAATGAATTGCTAAAATCTGCAGAGTTAACGGGTAGATGGGAAAAAAGGCTAAAGGAAATTGAAAAAGGAGAATTTCATGCGGGTACTTTTATCCAAAACATGAAAAAAATGGTAGACCACCTTATTTATGAAGTAAGGAGTGAAAACAAAGTTGCCAATATTTCTCACACTACTTCGATTAAAAAACCAAAAGAAAACAAAAGTAAAAACACCTCTGTAATTACTGGGCAAGTATGTCCAAAATGCAAGGAAGGAAATTTACTTAAAGGTAAAAGTGCCTATGGTTGTAGTAAATACGAAAAGGGCTGTGACTTTATTTTGCCTTTTTCTTTTTTAAGCAAAAAAATATCTGAAAAACAACTCATTAGGCTCTTAAAAAAAGGTGCAACCATTCCTCTAAAAGGTTTTAAAAAGGAAGGAAAGACAGTAGAAGGCTCTGTAGTATTTGACAATGATTTTAAGTTAGTTTTTAACGCCAAACAGAAAGTAAACCCTAAAGAAATTCCTGATAAAATAACTTGTCCAAAGTGTAAATCGGGTACGATTTTAAAAGGAAAATTGGCTTATGGTTGTAGTAATTATAACCATGGTTGTGATTTTACCATGACTTTTACTTCTATAAAAGAAAATGCAAAAGGCAAACCTCTAGATAAATTATTAGTTTATAATTTATTGCAAAAAAACAATTTATAAATGGCAATAAAAAATGCTTTGATTATTGGGTTTGTTTGGCCTGAACCAAATACCACAGCCGCAGGAAGCAGAATGTTGCAGTTCATTACTTTGTTATTAGAGCAAGGGTATTTTATTACTTTTGTAAGTACTGCTACAAAAACAGACCGATCTGAAAATTTAGAAAAACTTGGTATTGCATCTTATAATATTGCACTAAACGATTCTAGTTTTGATGATTTTATCAAAAAAAATAATCCAGAAATTGTAGTTTTTGATCGATTTTTAACCGAAGAACAATTTGGATGGAGAGTTGCAGAAGCTTGTCCGAAAGCCATAAAAATATTAGATACGGAAGATTTACACTTTTTGCGAAAAGCAAGGGAAAAAGCTTGGAAAGAAAAAGAATCAATAAATCTATCTAACTTGCAAAATGATATTTGTAAACGTGAAATTGCAAGTATTTATCGCTGTGATTTAACTCTAATTATTTCAAAATTTGAACTCAACCTATTACTGCTAAAATTTAATATACCAAGTGAATTATTGCTTTATTTGCCCTTTTTAGTAGATGCTATTGGTAAAAAAACAATGAGCTCCTACCCCATTTTTGAAGAGAGAGTAGATTTTATGACCATTGGAAACTTTAAACACGAACCCAATTGGAATGCTGTTTTGTACTTAAAAAACACCATTTGGCCATTGATTAGAAAGGAATTGCCCAATGTAAATTTGATAATCTATGGTGCCTATGGTGATTCAAAAGTAAATCAGCTACATAACACCAGCGAAGGTTTTTTGTGTAAAGGTTGGATAGAAAATAAAAAAGAGGCTTTTACAAAAGCCAGAGTTTGTTTAGCACCATTAAATTTTGGAGCGGGATTAAAAGGTAAGCTGCTTGACGCCATGATTTATGGAACTCCAAGTGTTACAACAAGCATCGGAGCTGAGGGTATGCACAAAAATTTACCTTGGAATGGAGCTATAGAAAACCATACAAATCAATTTGCAAAAAAAGCAGTACAACTCTATTCAAATAAGGAAGATTGGTTAGCTGCTCAAAATAATGCAATACCTATTATAAACCAATGCTTTCAAAAGGGTAAATTTGAAAAATTGCTTACGCAAAGAATTCATTATCTTAAAAATCACCTTGATCAAATTCGAAATAGGAATACCACAGGAAACTTTTTAACACACCAGTATCTTATGGGCACTAAATATTTATCCAAATGGATAGAGTCAAAAAATGCAGCTCAATAGCCTTAAGAATTAGGGTTGTCCTGGTCCATTAAGCTTGTGATATTGGCAAATACTTTTTTTTGCTTGGAATTGGCCAATCCTATTTCTTGCAACAATTTAGGATTTTTATAAATCTCTCTACAAAGCACAATGCCCTTGTCTAAAAGCATTTTTTTTTCGGCTTTAGTTAAGGTAGTTAAAGTGGTTATAGGAAACAATTTAAATTCGTTAATCCTATCTTTTAAACTACCCTTTTTTGGGTAATCCCAACTCACTAGTTGAAGGCCAACACATTTAGCAAAAGAAATAGCATCTAAAGAAAAACGAGTATTGGTAAATATCCAACCTTGTTTATATTTCATTTCTTGATTGAGGTACAAATTTGGATTAGATTGCACATCAATAAACCTAGATTGTATATATAAAGGTATTTTAACATCATTCACTTTACGCTGACTGTTATGGTATTTACATTCGATTAGATCATACATGTTGTTTTTGTGTAAGACCACATCAAGTTCGTGTTTTACACATTTGCCGTCTAAAATTACCCCCACTTCTGTTTTATAGCCTTCCTCGTTAAAAATAGCACCCACAAAGTTTTCAAATGGGTATCCTGTTGGACCTAGTTCCATAATTGCTCTTTTTAACTTATACCTTGAAGCGCCACCTTTTGTTTTGCGATTTAAAATTTTATAAGCCATTTGGTAAATATGCCTAGTAGACATCCCGTTGTGAATTTTATTTTTCACTTCTTCACAAATCTCTTCAATGCAACTTTCGCTAGCTTTCGCATTTTGTAGGGATTGAATGAGCTTTTGCATATCAAAATCAACCCATTCACCCGAATATTTTTTAATTTTTATAGTACTGTTCATAACAAAAAATTATAAGTAATAAATTTAAATGTAAATATCGCCTATTTATGATTAACATAGTATTTTTGTTATTTCAAATTAAATTTATGGATAAGACTACACATTTTGCCTATAACTTTTTCATATCAAAAGGGATAGAAGAAACAACAGCAACCTATTTAAACATGATGGTTTTATTGGTTATGATGCTTTTGATAACCTATATTGTTGATATTGTTTCTAGAAAGATTCTCATTAGCACCTTTTCTAAACTAGCAGATAAGTCGAAAACTCAATTTGATGATATGCTGGTGAAAAATAAAACCCCAAGAAATTTAGCGCATATTTTGCCGTTTATCATTATTCTCAATTTTATTCCTATTGTTTTTAACGATTTTGAAAACACCCATGAAATTCTTGAAAGACTGTTTAAAATTATTGGGGTACTAATGGTAGTTAGAATTATAAGAAGCTTGCTAAATACATTTAAAGATTATTTTAAAACCC
>JAUIAA010000165.1 GCA_030425715.1 Bacteroidia bacterium
TGCTTCGGTTTGTCCTAAAAAGATATTTCCAGCAACACTTAAACTTTCAGCTCCTGAAATTCTTAAGGCTTTTGAAAGTAACCAAGCCATAGCTTTAACGACCCATTGAATAACGCCTAAGTAAAATAAAACCGATGTAAGTGCTGAAAAGAAAATAATTGTTGGTAGTACTTGGAACGCAAAAATAAATCCAAAGGTATCCATGTCAACCACTAAGCCTTCAAATAAAAATTTACTTCCTGCTCTTGTGAAATCTAATATTTGAACAAATATTTTTCCAATAAAGTCAAAAATAGTTTGAACAAATTCCACTTTTAATACACCAACAGCAATTAGTAGTTGAAAAGCTAGACCAATACAAACGATTCTCCAGTTAATAGCTTTTTTATTACTACTGAATAAAAAAGCAATAAAAACTAAACTTATCATACCTAATGCACCTCTCCAAAGACTATTGAAAGAAAACCCTTGACTAGGAATAATTGTACTTTCAGATGTAGCGTCTTCAGTTGTAATAGCAGTGTTTTCGGTGTCTACTACTTCTGTAATTTCATTAATTGAATTTATAGAGTCTGTTACAATTTCTGTAACTTGTTCAATAGTATCTAATTGAGTGGTTGTTTCTGGATTTTGTGATACGGTTAGGGTTGTAAAAAGAAAAAATAGGGCAACAAAAAACAAAAACTGCTTTCTCATAATTTAAAATAGGTATTACTCTCGTTTTGAGATTTCGTCACGAATATTTGCTGCTTTTTCATAATCTTCATTATTTACAGCTTCGTCTAAAAGTGAATGTAATTCTTCAATAGATTTATCTTTGTAGCTTTCATGAACGCTAGCTTCAATTTCTTCAGCAACTAATTCATCCATTAAGATACTATCTTCTTCTTCGTCTTTTTTAGGATTTACTTTTAAGTAAATTCCTGCTTTGTCTAAAATATTTTTGTAAGTAAAAATAGGAGCGTTAAAACGTAAAGCTAAAGCGATAGCATCACTGGTTCTTGCATCAATTATTTCCTCTATTTTATCACGTTCACAAATTAAACTTGAATAAAACACACCATCTACCAATTTATGAATAATAACTTGTTTTACAATAATTTCAAACCTTTCGGCAAAAGTTCTAAACAAATCATGTGTTAATGGGCGAGGAGGTTTGATTTCTTTTTCTAGTGCGATAGCAATAGATTGTGCTTCAAAAGCACCAATTATAATTGGTAATGTTCTTTCTCCGTTTACTTCGCTTAAAACCAATGCATAAGCACCGCTTTGTGTTTGGCTATACGAAATTCCTTTTATGTTAAGTCTTACTAGGCTCACTATGTTGTGAAATTCTTGATGAATATTTTTTGCAAATTTATCTAGATAAAATGATAAATTACAAGGTAAAATAATAAAATTAATAAAGGCTGTCTAATAATGAAGGACTTTAATTATCCTAATTTTAAGACAGCCTTTATAGGGCACAATTTAATAAAATTATGTGGTTAAGAATTACTTTTAAATTCTTTTAATTTTTCAATAAGTTTAGGAACTACTTCAAACGCATCTCCTACAATTCCATAATCTGCTGCTTTAAAAAACGGAGCATCTGGATCTGTATTGATTACCACTTTTACTTTTGATGAGTTTACACCTGCCAAATGTTGAATGGCACCTGAAATGCCAATGGCAATATATAAATTTGCAGTAACTGGCTTACCAGTTTGTCCAACATGTTCGCTATGCGGTCTCCATCCAAGGTCGGAAACAGGCTTTGAACAAGCGGTTGCAGCACCAAGTACTTCGGCAAGTTCTTCAATCATTCCCCAATTTTCAGGACCTTTTAATCCTCTACCTCCAGATACTACAATATCGGCATCTGCAATGGTTACTTTTCCAGTGGTTTTTTCTACCGAAAGAGAATGAACATTAAAATCGTCGTTATTTAAATTTGGAGTGAAATCTTCTTCGCTTGGTGTAGATGCACTTTCTACTAAACCAAAAGAGTTTTTAGCTAGTCCTAAAAGTTTTTTAGCCGTTTTGATTTCTGTAAAATTAAACCCTTTTGAAGAAAAAGCTTTGCGCTTTACGGTAAATGGATCTATCTCAGAAGGTACCGCTACCACATTTGAGGCATAGCCAGCTTCTAAGTTCACCGCTAATAAAGGTGCTAAAAATAATCCATCATTACTAGAATCAACAATTACAATGGCAGCATTTTCTTTTTCGGCAACTTGCCCAATTACATCGGCATAAGCTTTGGCATTGAATTTTGTTAGTTTGTCGTGGTTAACTTTTACTATTTTTTCTGCACCATAGGTAGCTAACTCGCTTACATTAGTTGCGTTAATGGTTAAAACCACCAAATTGGTTTGTGCTTTTTTGGCAACTGCTTTTCCGTAAGAAGTTAGTTCTAAAGCAGTTTTTTTAAATTTTCCTTCCGAATTATCGGCAAATACTAAAACAGACATATTATATATTTTTAAATCAAAAGTTTAATAACTTTATTTGATTGTTTTTAATGATTAAATTACTTTGGCTTCGTTGTGTAATAGCTCTACCAATTCTCCAACATTATTCGCATCTACTAGTTTACAAGCCGATTTAGGGGCTAGTTTTTCATATTTTGAAGTAGAGGTGGTAGCATTAAATTCTACAGCCTCAACAACTTGCAAAGGTTTTTTTCTTGCCATCATTATTCCTCTCATGTTGGGAATTCTTAAGTCAGACTCTTCCACAATTCCTTTTTGACCTGCAATAACTAAAGGTAAGTTTACCTCTACAACTTCTTTTCCACCATCAATTTCTCTGGTTACCGTTGCTTTGTCATTATTTACGTCAATACCAATACAAGCATTTACAAAGTTAAAATTTAGCAAGGCTGCCGTCATACCAGGTACCATTCCTCCATTGTAATCAATAGATTCTTTTCCAGCTAAAACCAAATCATATCCTCCGTTTTTCGCTATTTCGGCTATTTGTTTTGCTACAAAATAACCATCAGTAGGTTCAATATTAACTCTTATGGCATCATCTGCACCAATGGCTAATGCTTTTCTAATAGTAGGCTCGCAGTTTGCGCCACCCACATTTATAACGGTAACACTTGCACCTTGTTTTTCTTTAAACCACATTGCTCTTGTTAAAGCAAATTCATCATAAGGATTGATTACAAATTGTACGCCATTGGTATCAAATTTGGTATCGTTATCCGAAAAATTGATTTTGGAAGTTGTATCGGGTACATTACTTATACAAACTAATATTTTCATCTTATTATAATTTAAATCGTCATTTTTATGTGTGGACGAATTTAAGAAATATTTTTCAATATATTATGCACGCATAATAAAATTTTTATCAAAAATGTAATTATTATAAACTTTAATAGAATACTAAAAGAAGTGAACTTAAAATAGTGATTGATCTATTATAAAATTAGGTGGATTTTATTTATTTTTGTGCTCCTTATTAATAAAATAAAATGAAAGTAAAACAATTTAGAGAGGTTATAGCCGAGGCGATGAGCGAAGAAATGAGAAGAGATGAATCGGTTTTCTTATTAGGTGAAGAGGTTGCAGAATACAACGGAGCATATAAGGCTTCCAAAGGAATGTTAGATGAGTTTGGAGAAAAGCGTATTATAGATACACCAATTTCTGAATTAGGTTTTGCCGGTATAGCAGTAGGTTCTGCCATGAACGGAAATAGACCAATTGTAGAGTTTGCTTTGGTTGGGATAGACCAAATTATAAACAATGCAGCAAAAATTCGTCAAATGTCAGGTGGGCAGCTTAACTGTCCAATTGTATTTAGAGGTCCTACTGGCTCTGCGGGTCAATTAGGAGCAACGCATTCACAATCTTTTGAAAATTGGTTTGCCAATACTCCTGGTTTAAAAGTAGTGGTTCCCTCAAACCCATATGATGCAAAGGGTTTGCTTAAAGCAGCGATTCGTGATGACGATCCGGTAATTTTTATGGAATCAGAACAAATGTATAGCGATAAAGGAGAGATTCCTGATGGCGAATATATTTTACCCATTGGTGTAGCGGATATCAAACGAAAAGGAACAGATGTAACTGTGGTTTCTTTTGGTAAAATTATTAAAGAAGCATACAAAGCTGCAGATATTTTAGAAAAAGAAGGAATTTCATTAGAAATAATTGATTTAAGAACCGTAAGGCCAATGGATCATGCTACTATTTTAGAATCTGTTAAGAAAACCAATAGGTTAGTGATTTTAGAAGAGGCCTGGCCTTTTGCAAGTGTAGCATCAGAAATAACTTACCAAGTGCAAGAAAATGCTTTTGATTATTTAGATGCACCAATCCAGAGAATTACTACCGCAGATACACCAGCACCATTTTCGCCAGTATTGTTAGAGGCTTGGTTGCCAAATGCTAACGATGTAATAAATGCGGTAAAGAAAGTAATGTACATATAAAAGAGATAATTTTACTAGTAAAACCTTGCTATTTGGCAAGGTTTTTTATTTTTAAATAACGCTAAAAAGTAAAGGTTGAAATAATTTATATTTATATTTGATCTCTTCAAACCTTAAATAAATAGCTGAAATATAATTAGGGTAACTTTAAATTGTTTTCTACAATGCAAAAAAACAACGATAAAAATACTTGTCAAGAATACCATGTGGAAGAGGGGTTTATTATGCTTAAAAAGCACAACAAGACTAAGAAGAATATTGAGGTATTAAAAAACGTAGATAAAACCTATTTACAACTGCATTTTTGTATTCAAAAAAATACAAAGCTTTATTTTAATGAAAAATCATATAGTTTAGATTTGGTAAATAACAATTCTTATTTACTGTATAATCCACAAATAGATTTACCAATACATGTAGAACTTGAGCCGGATGCTAAGTGGATTGCATTGTTGATTACGATTGATAAATTTCATACTTTTTTTACCCAAGAAGCTGGGCTAATTCACTTTTTAAGCGAGGAGAATAAAAGTAAAAAATATTATACAGATAAAGAATTGAACCCTAATGAAAGTATGGTTTTAAACCAATTGTTTCATTACGGGTTACATTCCTCTTTAGAAAAATTGTACACCAAAGGTAAAGTATATGAGTTGTTGAGTTTGTATTTTCATAAATCGGATGCTTCTGGAGGACAAAATTGCCCTTTTTTAGAGGATGAGGTAAACGTTGAAAAAATTCAAAAAGCCAAACAAATTTTAATTGAGCAAATGGTAGAGCCCCCTACGTTAAATGAACTGGCTAGTAAAATAAATTTGCCTGTACAGCATTTAAAGGATGGATTTAAGCATATTTACGGCGAAACTGTTTTTGCATTTTTATTAAATTATAAAATGGAGTATGCTAGAAAACTTTTGGCAACAAAAAAGTATAATATAGCAGAAACTAGTTTTGAGGTAGGTTATAGCACACCTAGTCATTTTATTGCCGCCTTTAAAAAGAAAT
>JAUIAA010000166.1 GCA_030425715.1 Bacteroidia bacterium
GAATGGGTATGGGCTCTGCCACAACCACTTATAATGAAAATGATTATGTAGAAGGTACATTTGTTATTGATATGTACGATGGAGCTAGTAAAAAATTAATATGGCAAGGTATATCCACTTCTGTAGTAAAAGACAACCCACAAAAAAGAGATAAAACTATTCCTAAAAAGATGAAAAAATTAATGCGTGAATTTCCTGTCGCTGCCAAGAAGTAGTGACTTAAATTGTATGCCTTATCGGATATGAATTAGAGATAGAAAATTAAGTTATTCAACAAATCAATACATATATTTAGGAAAAGCATTTTATCTTAGGCAGCTTTAACGGGGGGTGTGCAAATGGGTTGTACCTGCGCAGACCAATGTAAATAATTGGTTAGTAGAAGATGGGTCATTTGCTACTTTCTATTGGAAGTAGTGCAGGTAAAACCTTCAAAGCAGGAAAGTTCTCGTTTAATCTATTGTGCCGCTGTTCAAGTTTTTTATAATGCGGTTAGACCTGATATTGTTGGCACTTGGGAAGCTGTGTTTCATTTACAAGTAATTTTGCAATTAATTTTTTTGTTTATTTTTAAATACACCTTTTGTAATAACCAAACTAAAACCAATGAGAGATTATAAAAAACGTTTAAAAAAACCTAGGAATAAAATGGTAAGCGGTATGATGTATTTGTTGCCCATATTTATTCTTTTTATGGTTATTGAAAAACTATGGTACAAAGTAAGTCATCTAGGTAAACTAGTGGTTCATAACTTACATTTAGACGATTTTTTTGGAAAGTACTCCTTAACCATAACAACAGGTTTATTAATACTACTTATTTTTTATGTTTTTGGATATTTGGCAACCCTACCGCGTTTTATGAAATTTTACGATTGGTTTGAAGGAATGATGTTAGATGTTATTCCTGGTTATAGTAAATATAAAACCGAATTGGAAAATAAAATAAGCCCAAAACCAGATAACAGAATTCCAGTGTTAGTCAATTCACCAATGGGGTATAAACCAGGTCTTTTAATTGATGAAAAAGCAACTAGTTCCGTTGTGTTTTTTCCTAGTACCACAAATGCCTTAGAAGGGGAAGTATTGGTAGTAGAGAATAAAATAATACAAAAAATTAATCTCGATGCCAAATCGCTACTTGGCATCATGAAAAAACAAGGAAAAGGCTTGCCTGTAGCTTAAGATATTTTATTTCAGTTTTAAGGACTATTACAATAAATTAGGAATTAAATCATTATTTTTGAAATGTGATAAATTAATCAAAATGAAAAAAAATAAAATTTTAAGTATACTATTTTTATTTACTGTACTAACACTAAATGCACAAGAAAAGAATGCAGCAAATGAGACTAGTGCTAGTGCTGCACAAGCCAATAACCCATTGGCAAATATGACAGCCTTAAGTTTTCAAAATTATTACTTTCCTAAGTTGGCAGAATCACCAGAGGATGCATTTATGAATACTACTTGGGTGCGATTTGCAAAACCAATAGCCAAAGGAAAATTATTATTACGAGCTTCCATGCCTTTTTCTACTTTAGGTGTACCAAATGTTAATGGAGTGGTAAATACCACAAGTGGGCTTGGAGATTTTAATGCGTTTTTATCTTACAACTTTATATCTAATGCTACTACTACCATGGGTATTGGGCCATCGATTACCGCACCTACTGCAACAGATGATTTATTAGGAGCGGGTAAATGGCAGGGAGGATTTGCTTTTGTAGCCTTTGTAGCAAAGTCACCAGTATTTCAATTTGGAGGACTGATAACTTGGCAAGCTTCTTTTGCAGGAGATGCTGATAGACAGTCTACTAACTTAGGCGCAATACAACCATTTTATTTTTGGCAATTGGGCAAAGGAACTTATTTAAGAGGGGTGCCAATTTGGGTGTTAGATTTTGAGAAAGATGCCTATTCTTTTCCAATTGCTTTGGGTATAGGTAAAGTAGTAAAAATGGGCTCTACTGTATTTAATATGTATGTTGAACCACAATATTCTATTTACGTCAAAGGAACACAACCCGTATTTCAAGTTTTAACAGGTATTAATTTGCAGTTTATGCAATAATTATAAATTGTGTCTTGGGCTTTAAAAGGGGTTTTAATGTGTTTCAAAAAAATATTTTAATTTTATAACGAGTGCCAAAACAAGAACATGCTGTTGTTCAATAACATTATATAAACATTAATAGTAATTTACAGATGAAAAATTTTTCAATACTAAGTGTGCTAATATTATCATTAGTCTTATTTAGCTGTAGTACTAGTTCAAGTACTACAAGTTCAAGTACTCAAGCTACCCCTATAACAACTACCACAAATACCACCACTACTACAACCGCAATAGCGCCTGAAAATTCGGACATTAGCGATAATTTAGATTTAGAAGCTGTAGCCTCGGTATTTGGAGAGTCTAAAGATTTAGAAGATTTTGAAAAACGATTGAATGACCCTAAAACCCAAATTTCAAATTTAGATTTGAATAAGGATGGTAAGGTAGATTACCTAAGAGTAGTAAGTAAGGATAAAGGTGACGAGAAAATTGTAACAATACAAGCGGTAATTGGTAAGGACCAATACCAAGACGTAGCAACCTTAGACGTAAAAAAGGAGAATAATAGTGTGCAAGTGGTTGGCGACCCAAATATTTATGGTCCAAATTATTATATCAACCCTGTATTTGCTGCCACACCTTTGATAATGGACTGGTTTTGGGGGCCAATGTTTACCCCTTGGATTTCTCCATTTTATTGGGGATTTTTCCCACCATTTTTCCATCCTTGGGTACCTTTTCCACCGTACATTTATCGCAATAATATCAATATACATATTAACAACAATAACATATACCACCATACCAATTTTAACCACCATAATCATGATTTGCAGCACAATACCAATCTGCAACATAATTTATCTAGAAATGATCACTTTAATACCCATCCTAATCAGTCTTTTCAAAATAGAAATAATGGAATTTATAATAAACATGAATTAGATATGAATAGGGGTGCTACTTTTACTCGATCTGCACACCCTAATTTTGGTGGATTCCATGGTGGAATGGGCGGTATGCGAGGAGGATTTAGACGATAATTAAAAACAAATTATTTTTTTGCTTTAAGGAGTGTAAACAATATATAAATATGAAATTTAGATTACTTATTTACGTAATAACTATATGTTTATGTAGTACGCTTCAGGCGCAAAATAAGCAACAAAATAAAAAGAAATCTAAAAGTAAAAAAATGGATAAGTCCATTTTTAAAGACTCTTTAGATGGAAAATTAGACGTGAGCCAATTTTTATTAAGGGCAGACGGGTTTATCCCTGTTCCTCAGTTAATTACGGAGCCAGCACTGGGAAGTTTTGGACTGATGATTGCACCAGTTTTTATACATCCTAACAAAGTACAGGAAAAAGGAAATTATATTCCACCAAATATTACCGCTGGCTTTGCAGGATATACTGCCAATAACTCTTGGATGATTGGTGCGATGCGAATTGCTTCCTTACCAAAGCAAAAATTGAAATACAGAGTAGGCGCAGGATATGGAGATATAAATATGGATTTCTAT
Organism: Bacteroidia bacterium; assembly: GCA_030425715.1. Lineage (GTDB taxonomy): Bacteria > Bacteroidota > Bacteroidia > Flavobacteriales > Flavobacteriaceae > Lutimonas. The sequence goes on from JAUIAA010000166.1 coordinate 3,585, forward strand.
AGAGAAATAGCACAATTAGGGGAACAAAAATTTGAATTTAATTTTAAATCTGTTGGCGTATTTGGATCCATTTTGAGAGAACTTGGAAATAGTGATGCTTATTTAGGAATTCAATACATTTTTCTTAAAAATGATTTAACACCAAAGTTTAATCATGATCCATTACCTGATTTTTTAAAAAATAAGGATTTTAAAAGCAATTTAAGTAGCGTAGGGCTAGACTTTGAGTTCGATAAAAGAGATAATGTTTTTACTCCAAATAAAGGCTGGTATATAACATCAACTTATACGGTAAATGCCAATTGGACAGGTAGTGATTACGATTATGAAAATCTAGATATTTCCGTATTGAAATTTTTTCAATTTAGCGATAAATGGGTGGGCGGATTTAGATTTGAAACCATGCAACAGTTTGGAGATGCTCCCTTTTATATGGTACCTTCTATTAACCTAAGAGGGGTGCCTATGCGTCGCTACCAAGGCGATCAAACTTACGTGGTTGAAACAGAGCAACGTTATGATATTACCAAAAGATGGAGTGCTGTAGTTTTTGCAGGATTGGGCAAAGCACCTACTCCAGAAATTGCTTTTGATGATGCTACCTTAGTACATAATGTTGGTACCGGGTTTAGATATTTAATTGCAAGAAAATTTGGATTAAGAACTGGTGTTGACGTAGCATGGTCGAATAACGATTTTGGATGGTATGTTATTTTTGGTCATGCTTGGAACAATAGAAATTAAATAACGCATTAAAAATTCTTTATCGCATTCTATTTAATATTAAAGGTATATTCACCTATTCACATATAAGCGCAAGGGTAAATTTAATTTAAATAATAAATTCTAAATTCATCATAAATCAAACCGAAACTTAAAGCCTGCAAAAACTTGAAAGCCTTGTACTTTAAAATAAGTGTATTGCTGGTAATTCTGTCCTAAAATATTATTTACATTTAAAAAGGCAGAAAACTTATCGTTGATATGGTAAATTCCGTTAAGGTTTACGTCAAAATAAGCATCATTGGTCACGCTTTGAGTTACACCGATAGGAATAATGGTAAACTCGTCTTTTCTTTCGGTTACAAAAAATAAATCAGCTCCAGCTCTCCATTTTGGTCTGCTATAATTGGCAATTAAAGTGGCTTTTAAATCGGGTAAATTCCAAGCATATGCTTCTTGGTCTAAATTGTATATATTGTATTCTATATTTCCGCCAAATTTAAATTCCTCGGTAAAATCGACAATCAATTCGGCACTAGCTTGTAAAGTGCTTACATTGTCGTAAACTACTTGAAAAGAATTTCCAGCCGCATAGCCTTGGTCTAAAAGTATGGTGTTACCATCTGTTTTAGAGGGGTTTAATTTAAACAAGGCCTTGTTGTCTTCATTACCATAGGCTACTTTAACATTAAAATTGATATTGCTATTGAGCAAACCTTTTAACCCTGCGTAGCCGTAATATTGTTGACTCGTTCTACGGATGTCTAAGGTAGGAGAAACAAAAGGATTTTCTTTTACAAAATTGCGATACGAATTTTGTTCTAAATCACCTGTAACTCCTGCAAAAGCAATTAAAGTTTCATCGCTAATATTGTAGGAGGCTGTAATATTTGGATAGATATAAAATTGGCTACCATCCTTAGTATTGGTGATGCCATAATACAATCTTGCGCCTAGATTTACTGTTAAATTTTCTCGTAAAATTTCAAAATTTGGACTTACACCAATATTAAAAAAGGTGTATTTTATATCGTCGTTTAGATCAAAATTATGTGCAAATTTTCCGCTTAAAAATTCCAAACTAATGTCGGTATAAATCATTTCATTTGCAATAGGG
>JAUIAA010000167.1 GCA_030425715.1 Bacteroidia bacterium
TAGTACAAACTACATCAAATTTGTGGTCAAACTTGGTGAGAATTTCAGTACATCCTTTAACGGCAAATTTATTCGTTCCCCCTTCAGGAATTACATAACACCTACCAAATTTTTCAACAAGTTTCGCTTTAAAATCTGAAGAAGTTTTGTTTTTATAATCTGATCTAGAAACAAATTTAAATTGCATGCCATCTTTCGCTGCTTGCGCTAAAGTTGGGTTCGTCGCTAAAGTTTTAGATAAGTCGTAACCTAATTCCTCACCTCTTATAATTCCAATAGTTTGAAAACCAAACTCCTTACCTACATAAGCCACTGCACTAATATGGTTAGAATAAGCTCCCCCAAAAGTTAGTAAGGATTTATAATTCAGCTTTTCTGCCTCAAAAATATTATATTTTAATTTTCGATATTTGTTTCCCGAAATATAAGGGTGGATTTGGTCTTCACGTTTTATATATAATTCCACTCCAGAATTCTCTATTTCCGGCAAGCATACCTTTTGATTCTTAATTTGAATTTTAACCATAGCTAAGTGCAACCCATTTGTACAACACATTGGTGTTTTAGCTTTTCAATGGGGTTATGATAATTAAGCTTTTTAATAGGTCTGTAATTTAGTAATTTTTCATACAAGACAAATATAAATATTGACCTTAAAACTACTGGTGCAAAAATCAGTAGTTTTCAGTACTCGTGCTACACTGATTACTAAAACTTAGATACTGTAACATTCATAAAAAAAAGATGTCTTTCTATTGTATTAAACCTATTATTATGACTACAAAAGACCACCATTCCTTAAAATTCAGACTACAAAACAAAGTATTTACCATTACTTTTTTATTATTGGTTGGTGCCATGCTAAATGCGCAATCCAAAAACTTTGATGTAAAAAGTTTTGATAAAGTAAAGGTTAGTCCGCATATACAAATCAATTTTATAAAAGGAGAGAAAGAATCTGTAACGGTAAATGATATAAAAGTAGATAGGAGCAAGCTCAATATTGAAGTTTCTGGTAAAACTCTTCATATTTATTTAGATGGTGCAAAAACCGTTACAAAAAATGAAAAAGTAAATCACGACAATTATAAAGGCAAAAAAGCAATTTACCAAGGCACCATTGTAAAGGCAACGGTAACTTATAAATCTTTAAATGAATTGTCTTTACGTGGCGATGAAAAATTTGTTTGTGAAAGTCCTTTAAATACCGACAAGTTTGAATTGAGTATTTATGGAGAAGCAGATGTTACACTCAATGAAGTGAAATTCAATAATTTACATACTGCAATTTATGGAGAAAGTTTTTTAAAAATTAAAAATGGTACTATCGGTCGTCATAAAATTGTTGCTTATGGCGAAAGTGAAATCTACACTTTAGACACAGCTTCAGATGATGTGAAAATTACCGCTTATGGGGAGAGTGATATTCAAGTGAATGTAAAAGATAATTTAAAATTAACGGCATACGGTGAAGCAACTATAAAATATAAAGGAAGCCCTACTGTTGACAAAGGAATTGTAATTGGCGATGCTTCGATTAGTAAGATTCATTAGATTTCATTACTAATTCTAATTCTTTAGATAGTTCAATCACTTTTTCCGGATGTTGCTTGGCAATATTTTCTTGTTGCGTTGCATCTTGAGACAAATCGTACAACTGGGGTAAAGTATCTCTACCCGTTTCTATGTTTACAAATTTATTGGTCATTTTTGGCCCTTTATGTGGTGGGATATATGCCCAACGGTCTTTATAATAAGCTACACCATTTTCTCTTCCTAACACAATACTGGTTCTACCCTGATCCGATTTTCCTAAAAAAGCATCTATAATATTTTCACTATCGTGAGATAGGTTTTCCCCATTGGTCAAATTAGCAAAGGAGGCTAAAAAATCTATCTGACTTACCAAAGCATTGGATACTCTTTGTTGTACATTCCCTTTCCATTGCAATAAAAACGGCACATGTGTCCCTGCGTCAAACAAGCTATATTTTCCACCTCTTAAGCCTCCCGTTGGTTGATGTGCACCGTTTTTTTCTACGGCTTGGTCTTGGTAACCATCATCTAAAACAGGGCCATTATCACTTGTGAAAATTACTATCGTATTTTCGGCCAGCCCTTTTTCTTCTAAATAATTCAAAAACTGTCCAACTGCCCAGTCCATTTCCACAATAGCATCGCCTCTAGGTCCTAAGCCTGACTTTCCTACAAATCTAGGATGTGGTACTCTTGGCACATGTGGTTGATGAAAACCATAGTACAAAAAGAAAGTGGTATCCTTATATTTTTCAACAAATGATAGTGACTCTTTTAAAAAGTCATCACCCATATTTTCATCTACAAAAAGTGCGTTTTTACCTCCTTTTTGAAAACCTATTCTCGAAATACCATTATGAATACTCATGTCATGCCCATGACTGGGATGCATTTTTAACAATTCTGGATTCTCTTTGCCAGTTGGTTCTCCATCAAAATTGGTAGTATAACTCACTGCTATGGGGTCATTATCTAACAATCCTACAATATGATGGTTTTGCACATAAACCGACGGAACTCTATCATTGGTACTTGCCATCAAAAAAGCGTAATCAAAACCAATTTCTAAAGGTCCTGGGCTTATTTTTTTGTTCCAATCCAAATCTTCATTCGCCTTACCAAATCCCAAATGCCATTTCCCTACAGCCCCAGTAATATATCCTTGTGTTTTAAGCATTTTGGGTAAAGTTTGTTCTTGTACACCAAACAAAAGTGGCGCATTACCATTTAATACACGGGCGCTTTTCTTTCTAAATGGATAATTTCCAGTTAACAAAGCATATCTACTTGGGGTACAGGTTGGTGATGCTGCATATCCTTTCGTAAATCGAATACCATTTTTAGCAATTCTATCTATATTAGGTGTAGATAATTCTGTAGCTCCGTAACAACTCAAATCTCCAAAACCTAAATCATCAGCATAAAGAATCACAATATTTGGGTTTTTAGTTACCTCTTTAGACTCAGACTTTACCTTAGTATTACACGAGGTAAAAACAAATAATGCAGTTAAAAATAATATGTACCTCATGACTTATGGTCTCCTAATTGTTTGATTTTAAATCTTTCTATTTCAGCTTCTGTATGCTCTTTTTGCATAATATGTTCTATCTGTTTTACAATTTCAGGATGCTCTTTAGCAATATTATTCGATTCAGTAATATCATTCTCTAAATCATACAATTCTACCTCCATATTGCCCTCAAAAATGTTTTTCCTCACCCCTTTCCATTTCCCCATTCTAACAGCTTGCTGCCCTTGGTAACTTGGAAATTCCCAATACAAAAATTCATGTTCTGGTTGTTTTTCTTTACCCAAAAGTGTTGGTAAAAAACTAATACCATCAATACTATCTGGTGGATTTATTTTAACCAATTCAGCCATCGTTGGTAAAACATCCCAAAATGCGGATAGGTGATTGCTTTGACTCCCAGCCTTAATCTTTTTTGGCCAACTGGCAATCATAGGAACGCGAATTCCACCTTCGTAAACAAAACCTTTGGTTCTACCGTAATCATTTTTAAAAGGTTGCGCACTATTAAAAAATGCTGCATCTACTCCACCGGTATAGGACGGGCCATTATCACTTGTAAAAATAACTATGGTGTTTTCATAAAGATTTAATGCCTTTAATTTGGCAATAATTTCGCCTACTTGATCATCTAAATAACTAATCATACCTGCGTAGGTGGCATTTGGGTATCTGCTTGGAAAATAGCCTTTTTCTCCTACATACGGTTTTTCATCACCAAATAATTGCACATATTTATCTACATATTCTTGAGGAACTTGTAATGGTAGATGTGGTAAAGGAGAGGCATAATACATAAAAAATGGCTGATCCTTATTGTTTTCAATAAATTGTAATACTTCTTTCTGCATTAATGCCGGAGCGTAATCTTTTTGTTGAAACTTTTCATAGCTAGCTAGGTGCAATGAATCTGCATCTTTTTCAAGTCTTTGATGGGGTGCAACCAATGCATTGTCTAACCAAATTTTTTCTTCGTTTTTCCATAAATGTTTGGGATACAACTGATGCGCTTGACGCTGACAATTATATCCGTAAAAAAAATCAAATCCATTTTTATTAGGTATGCCATCAGTTGTGGGTGCGCCTAAGCCCCATTTTCCTACAATTGCAGTTTTATAACCAGCTTGTTGTAAAACTTCCCCTAAAGTAACCGTGCTATTTTTAATAGGTCGCTGTCCTTCCAAATTAGGGTTATTTACTGCTTTTTCATAATTCCACACCTCTCCCCTAGAAGCCCATTCATCGTTCCCTCTAATAAATGCATGCCCTGAATGTTTTCCTGTTAATAGCATATATCTAGAAGGAGCACAAACGGGAGAACCCGAATAATGCTGCGTAAATAACATGCCAGAAGCTGCTAATTTATCAATATTAGGCGTTTTGATTTTATCTTGACCATAGGCACCTAACTCACCATAACCTAAATCATCCGCCAAAATGTAAATAATATTTGGTTGTTTGACTAGCATTTCCTTCTTTTTACATCCTACAGCTATAAAAAGTATCGTTAAAAAAACGATTATATATTTAAGGTTTATCTTTTTTATTTTCATTTCATATTTAAATTGTTCTTACCAAATTAATTGAGATTTATAAATACAAGAAAGTATTTCGACCAAAGACATTTTTACTTGGGTAAAGGTTTTACCCTAATAAGTTAAAAATCAATCCATGGCAAATTGTATGTCATTCATCTAAAAAAATAGATGTATTTATCAATTATTTATAATTTAGAGCTTCATTATTATTGACAAACCCATTCTTATGATCCAAAATTTAACCAAAATTTTAATTTTATGTAGCTTTTTATTTTTGATTATTTCTTGTAAAACCAAATCGGAACAAAAAACAGAGCAAAGACCTAATATTTTATTTATCATGTCTGATGACCACACTTCCCAAGCATGGGGAATTTATGGTGGAGTGCTGCAAGATTATGTGCAAAATACCAATATCAAAAGATTGGCTGAAGAAGGTATTGTATTAAATAATAGTTTTTGTACCAATTCCATTTGTGTTCCCAGTAGAGCAGCTATTTTAACAGGTAATTACAGCAATAAAAATGGGGTCTATACCTTATCGGATGCCTTAGAACCAGATACTTTGAACATTGCAAAAATCTTAAAACAAAATGGTTATAAAACTGCTATTATTGGAAAATGGCATTTAAAAAAGCAACCAACTGGTTTTGATTATTTTAATGTGCTGCACGACCAAGGAAGGTATTGGGATCCTATTTTAAGAACCGCTGAAAATTTCCATAAAGAACCGAAGGAATGGGATGTGCATAAAGGTTTTTCTACAGATGT